>JANOUN010001521.1:0-7699 GCA_031416875.1 Planctomycetota bacterium
GGTTTTCGATCCACCTTCAGTCCTTCAGCCATTCCGTCCTTCAGTTTTTTATTCATAGGCTCATGCGGTCGCGGAAGTCCTGCGCCTGGCGGCGGGAGAGTTCAACCTTCATCCCGCCCTTGAGCTTCACCAGCAGGCCGCCGCTGAACCAGGGCTCGATGCCCTCGACCCACGCGAGGTTGATGACCTGCTTGCGGTTGGCGCGAAAGAAATGCCGGGCGTCGAGCCGCTCCTCCATGGCGGTGAGGGAGCGAAACAGCTGGGGCTTCTGGTCGTCGAAATGCAGCCGCGTGTAATTGCCCTCGGATTCGAGCAGGCGGATGCTCTTCACCGGCACGAACCAGCAGCGCTCGCCCTCGAAACATCGTCATCGCGATATGGTCAGGCAGCGCTTTCGCCGTGGTGCCGAATTCGATGCCATTGGGGAGGCGACGCTGCATTTGAAAACTGCTGTCGTCCGCGTGCAGCCATTCCTGCTGCTCGAGTGGCATGCCCTGGAGATCCCAGATCGTCTTCACATGTGTGTGGGCCAGATACGTGAGACCCAGATTGGACCAGATCGCTTCGGGAACATCCATCACCACGTAGCTGTGATCATCCCACGGACAGAAGACACTGAGTTTCGTTTCACGCTGCGGTTCGACAGCACCGTCCAGAAATCCAATCCTCGGATGCCGACCGCCTGGATAAGGCAACATCAGCAATTGATTGGCGATGCGAGGCGGTCGATTTCCGTCGGAGATATTGAATTTTGAAAGTTGGGCCGTGAGTTGCGTCGCGTTCAGCCCCGTCACCTGCTCCATCTCCTCCATTGAATATCGATGATGCCAGAGCATATTCTCCAGCCATGCACGGAGTTCAGCATCGTCCTTTGCGATTCGAAGCTGACCGTCACCTGCATGACTCAAACCAGCACCTGCGATGAATGTGATCAACAGCAGCAGACAATGACTTCGAAACAGCTCAGGCATTGCGATGACTTTCGTATGAAATCGTGCGGGCGGAATTGCGGGTAGATGCCTGACGGCGATCAGGTAAAATATACACGGCCGACAGTTCCATCGGCGTGGACTGCGCGGTTGAAGATGGCACATTCGTTTAACCGCGTGGGCAACGCCCCGCGCGCGAGCATCCATCCAGCAGGACACTGCTCGCGCGACCCGCTGGGCACGCGGTTAAACGAGCCAATGCCAACCGCGTGCATTATCGCTGGCAGAGATTCTACCCGTCCATAATCTCCGCAGCGTCTCAACCGTGTTTGTCGTGCATTGGCACAGGTCAAAACTACTGGCCAGTCAATGACTGGTCGCGCAGAGCACTGTCGAATTCGGTATCACGGGTTGATTCGAGACCTCCTGAAAGGACGGACCCATCGACCAGTGCGGAGGCCCGAGCGAGGTCCACCTGAGCAGCGACGTACGCGATATTGGAATCAAAATACGTTCGACGCACGATCAAAACCTGCAGGAAATCAAATTCACCTGCCTCGTAGGCTGATTCGGCGAGAGTGAGCGTTTCCTGCGCCCGAGGAAGAATCTCCTGTTCGTATTGCAGCACGGTCGCGGCAGACACTTCGAAGTCACGGCGGGCTCCGGCAAGTCGGGACTGAATTGCGTTTTCTGTTCTCCGCACGTCATGCGACGCCCGACAGAACTCAGCATGCGCGGCCGCGATGTTTCCCTGATTCCGGTTGTGAATGGGAACGGGTAAACCAATCTGAGTATTCATCATGCTGGATCCCGTGCCGTTGTCCTGTCCCGCACCGAGTAACAGCGACAGGTTCGGAATTGCCTGTGACCGTTGACGATCCAGATTGGCGCGAGCCCTTGCAAATCGCGCACGCGCGCCCTGAAGTTCTGGACTGGAGGAAAGAATCTGTCCTTCAATCGCTTCCCAGTCGCGATCGGCTGTGGCGACGGATAGTTGTCCGTCCAGTGTGCCCGGCTGCAGGTCCGGCATGCCGGAGACAGCCATCAGTTGCGTCCAGGCACCTCGAAACGCGGCGTCCGCGTTGCGACGCTGCAACTGAACTTCCTTCAGTTGAATCTCTGCCTGCAGGACTTCTGGTCGTGTGCCCTCTTTGGCTCGCATGCGCGCTTCGGCGAACCCTACACCCTTTGCCGCGACGGCCTCAAACGCAATGGCCAGCTCTTTACGCCGCTGAGCGGCCAGCGCTTCATAGAATCGTTGTCGCACGTCCGTCAGCACGCGGATTCGCTGTGTTTCCACTTCCCACAGTTGCGACTGGATCTCCTGATTCAATACTGATTGATTCTTCCTGAGTTTGTCGCCCATGACGATGTCTTGTTCGACGAACGCAATATGCTGATCCGTTCCAGCGTCGGCTAGCTGACCGCCCTGATAACCAATGACCGGATTTGGCTTGCGACCGACCTGGTTGCGATAACCGACTGCTTTCTGCGCCGATGCGGATGCCTGCAGAATCGCCGGGTTCTGTTGTAACGCAGTTTCTTCCAGCTGTGCCAGAGACCAGCCAATTGATTCACTGGCGACTGACAATTGTTCGGCTTGATCGACTTCCGCGTTGGGAGCCGCGGTCAATGCTGCAGAGGTTTGTTTCTCCTCAAACCCCACTGACAGGATGTTGCCTGAATGCAGTTCATTCCAGTGCTCAGAAGATACGGAGTTTTGCAGTGAGTCCGATTCAGAGTCCTTCAGGGCTTGATTCGTGTCCGGCGTCGGGGCCACAGGCAAATTCCGGCCGACAACCGATTCTGAGGCGACGATTGGGCGGTAAGACTGCCTCACTTCGGTCCGGGATGTTGCGCATCCTGACGCAATCATCGCGACAGAAAGACACGCCAACGGGAGCATGCCGTGCAGTGCTGTCATCAGGACAAGCTTGTGCGTTGTTCTGAGGCGGTAACCAATCATGAGTGAAATCCATCCGTGGCAGGTGCATGGAAAACAGCCTCCGGCCGTATCCATTCCTGTGATCGGACGAATTGAAACGACCCGCACGACAAGTCCTTGAGAATCAGCCGTTTCAAGGCGATTTTGTTCAAAAGATTCGTCAGAGACCCTACAGACGGACCCAGCTGTGTGTCAGCTACACGGGGGGCATCGCGATGGCCGCATTGTCACTATTCGGTACGGCGTCACTGGAATCGATTGCCGCGTTCAGGTCATGGCCGGAGACAAATCTCTGGAAACGGGATTGCGACGGAGCAGGGCCGCGATGCCTTCGATCAGCATCAGGGCGGCCAGAATCAGCAGTACCACCGCGATCCAGGCGACAGGGTCGGCATTACCTCCCTTGGCAAATTGCTGTTGCACAATTGTGACCAATGCCCACGAACTCATCACATACATAAAGACAGCGGGAATTCCCGTGACGAAGAAGACCCATATGGCCTGGCGAGTCCGCCACAGCCAGACGGTCACACCCAGCAGCGTCAGCGCGGCCAGAAGCTGATTACTGGCCCCGAACAGACTCCAGAAGACTTTCCAGACCGGCACAGCTTTACCGTTTATGTCAGTGATTCGTTGCAACACAAAAATCATCGGCACACCGGCCGTCAGCAGCGTCCCGAACCACATGCCAAATCTATTTTTCCAGCCCGTGAGTTCCTGAATAATGAACCGTCCCAGTCGCGTGCAGACATCCAGCGTATCGTACACAAATGTATTGAATGCCATAAATGCGAAGGCAACGCCGAATGCCGTAGGCACGTTGATCTTTCCCAGGAACGTGCCGATACCGTTCGCGTAAATCAGGTTGGGGTTTGGATCGGAACTCAGCAGCAGCGATCCTTTTGGCAGCATCATGACGCAGCACAGAGACACAATCGCGACCATCGCTTCCAGCAGCATCGCGCCGTAACCGATGGGTCTTGCGTTACTCTCGACCTTCAATTGCTTCGATGTTGTTCCGGATGCAATGAGCGAATGAAAACCTGAACACGCACCGCACGCGATTGTAATGAAGAGAAATGGAAACAGATTGCCTTTTTCCTGTACGAAGCCTTTGAACATCGGCTGTTCGATCGGCTGACCACCCAGCAGGATTCCGAGTGCGCCAGCACCCAGAGCCGCGTAGAGGAAGTATCCACCCAACTGACCACGCGGTTGCAGCAGCAGCCACATTGGAACAACCGAGGCGATGGCGCAGTACACAAGCAGGAACACGTCCCACGAACGAACGGCGTACAAGACAGACTCGTCGGGCGTCAGATTCGGGTTCAATCGCATCATAATCTGATCGACATTGAGCGGAATGTACTGTCCCACCCAGATCGCGACTCCCACCAGTGGCAGAAAAATCCATGTTGCCTTTTCCATCGACAGGACGCCGGATCGGACAAGCAGACCGATGATCATCGGCAGGGCAAGATAAATCAGCGACGAAGTTGCAATTCCGCCCGACAACACCAGCGTCCCCGCATTTTGAGCGGCATTGGCAGCAGCCATCGATTTGAACGGCGTTCCATTCTCTACGTCAAGAGCGCCAACAAACATGCTGGCCGTGACGTCCGTGAAGGCAACCACGATATAGACCAGAGCCAGCCAGACGAACGTCAGAAAGAGCAGGTATGCGCGACCACTGATGTGGATCCTGACGACTTCCAGGATGGACGATGCCTTGTGGCGAATTGAAGCGACGAGTGCAGAGAAATCATGGACGCCGCCAATCAGGATCGAACCGATCAGAATCCAAAGCAACGCTGGCAGCCAGCCAAAATACAGACCCGCCAGAATCGGCCCCACGATCGGTCCGGCCGCAGCGATCGCCGAAAAGTGCTGACTGAGCAATGGTCCGGTCTGGCACGGCACGTAATCCACATCATCCCGCATCGTGATCGCAGGTGTCGGCGTCCTGTCATCCAGCCGAAACATGCGTGCCAGCCAGCGTCCATACGTAAAGTAGGCGATGGTCAGAATGACGGCGGATGACAAAACGATGGCCAGCATTTCCATGTCGGTGAACTCCGGAGTCACAATCGTCAGGATGCGAATTCTATACGACGCAGTGGCTCGCGCGTAGCATGAATCAAGTCAGCACAATTGTATGCAGGATGGACATTCATGTCCGTCGTGTAAACATGCAGTGTTGTTCTGACCGGGACTTTATGTCAAGAAAGGCGTCAGGCACTGGCGCGTGCTGGCAGATGTCTCGGACAAGAATGTCCAAGGTACAGGAATCACAATGTACCGGTGGGCTGACGCCGCACCGCTCGCAGGGGCAGGTTGCAGGAATGCGTTACGGAATCTGCAGTTCCATGGGCAGCAATTGTTGTTCGCGGTTGATCGTAAGAGACACTCGTTGGCCGCTGCGGAACGCGGCTAGCTGCTGCTGAAAATCCGTGACGCTGGTGATCACGGCATCATTCACCAGCACAATCAGGTCACCGCGTTGCAGCCCGCATTTCGCGGCGATGGAATCTTTTGCCACAGTGTCGATCCATGCCGGAGTTCGTTCCACCACATTCGGCAGCATCGTGAGACCGAAACGTGCCGTGAGTTCCTGATCGGAAATCATCGGTGCATTGGCCGCAGAGTCTGTCGGGCGAGAATCCAGTTTCTTACCGGACAACAGTGTTTCAATCACGGGTTTCAGGGTTGTCAGCGGAACCGCATAATTCACCCATGTGCGGCTGGCAGTATGGCGAATTTCTCTGCCAATCAGCCCAATCGGTATGCCTTCCGTGTCCGTTAGCAAGCCTCCAGCTGCACCGGAATTGTTGGTGATCGCATCGACCAGCCAGACAGGAGATTTGAGCGGAAACTTCCAGCGTCCCTGAGTTGCCTCCAGTGGAATTCTGGCGGCAATGACTCCATGCACCAGCGACACGGGCTCATTGCCTGTCGCCACGTGAAACATGTTGCTGAAAGCAAGCACCGGAGTGCCAGGTCCGGGGTCACTCACCTTTGACAGATCGATGCACGCAAATGAATCACCCGGCTCCGACCTGAGTTTCAGCAGTGCCAGATCATACTCTGCGCTGGTGCCGACGACATCGACCGTGAATTTTCGACCGTCTGCCGTAACCGCTGTCAGATATCCGGTACTGACCAGATGATTCCAGACTGTTACAACATGACCATCGCCGGAAACCAAAGTTCCTGTTCCGTACGAATCAAGACTTCCGCCTCCCGCGCCAAACAATTTGACAATCGTCTGCTGCTGTGACTTCAGGACTTCAGCAGTTGCCCTAAAGTCTGACTGTGACGCACCGCACCTGCCGGATGCGAACAACAGCGTCAGAATCAGAGACGCCTGACACATTCGTTTGAAAGCGTGAGTGACACAAATGTTCATGGTTTTGTCTTTTCAGTGACGGTTGGTTTGTGGACCGACACGTTGTCAATGTTCAACCATCGCAATTCTTCGCGAACACCGGAGATCAGTCCAATCCGCCCCGGAAAAACGGCACCGTTCCGATCAGCCCAGTCAGCGAACAACAAGCGAGCTTCGTCGATTCCCTGAGCGTATTCGATATCGACACCAACCGGCAGCGCCGAGCTTTCATCGAAGTACCAGCGGCAGGTTCGAACACCTTCGCGTGTGAGCAACACATCTACGTCCTGTTTTAACGGCAGATGAAAAGTGCGACCAGCAGCCTGTTGCTCCGTAAACTTAGCGGCGTCAGAGCTGAGCAGCCGGCGCAATTGATTCATGGCGATCAGCAAACCCGGCAGTTGAGGTGATTCCTCTTCCGCCAGCGGATCGGTTGTGGTTTGCAGGAACGGTCGATTGTTGAGATTCATACCCACTGCTGAAGAGGCGATTGTCAGTTCCCCGGCCAGCCGTGGCCCGGGTTCACCGGTACTGAATGCGATCACCCATGCAGACTTTGGATCGCCGTTGGATGCGACTCGGTCCTTCAGAGCGGAAAGCACTCGTAGTCGGTGAATCTCGTTGAAGTGATAATTGCAGAAACCATCTCGGGCGACAAACCGCCTTTTTAGCGACTCTGGAACTTCATCGGCCGTTTCATCTGCCAAAATCTCTTCGCCGTCCGGCTTTTGCGGATCCTGCGGAGGTAGCTGCCGTCGTTCCTGCGGTAACTCTGGTGCTTTTTGAAATGCATGCAGCGGCCGCAGACGAATGGTCCCCGCATGGAGCCCTTCACTGTCGCGCCACGACAGCGGCAAGCGCGTGCCTTCCGGGAAAATACCCAGCACATTCTGAAAGTCGTTGGCGGACGTCAGCAGTCGCCCGGCAAATGATACAACCTGTGCTCCCGGCCGCAGACCTCGGCGATATGCATCGGACAGTGCCGACACCTGAGTCACTGTGACTTCACCGGTTTCCGAGGTTTCGACGGTAAATTCCGCCACGCCGTGATCAACGATCAGGCCACACTTCAGGTGTGCGATAAACTTCTGAATCTGATTCACAGAAATGGCATACGCCGCCCCGGAGTTAACTCGCCCTCGCTTTTCAAACGATGCTCGACCGTTGATGCCGATCCAGCGACCCTGAATATCAAACAACGGTCCTCCCGAATTGCCAGGATTGATTGAAGCATCAATCTGAAGGCAGTCCGTGTATTCCAGGAACGTGTTCGCCGGATATTGATAACGACGAACTCCACTGACGATGCCATACGTCACGGTCGGAGTAAAATCACTCGCCAGCAGGAAAGGATTTCCAAGCGCCAGCACTTCATGACCAACCTGCACCTGATCGCTGTCACCGGGGATCGCAAACGAAAAATCCGTTCGGCCCTGAAGC
>JANOUN010001522.1:0-2751 GCA_031416875.1 Planctomycetota bacterium
CGCACTTGCAGTTCTGCTGACAGTGTCAGTATCAATTCCGATCTATGGACAGACTGGAGAATCGCCATCCGGCGATCGCTTCGCAGATACGCTGCAAGAACTTCAGCAGCGGATGGAAGCGCTGGAAACCCAGAACGCGCGTCTGGAATCGGAGTTGCAAGCACAGCGAGAATTGAACTTCGGCGATGAGCCTGACGCCGATGAAGCCGAGGATTCTGAATCGCCCGATGGTTCAGAAGATGTTCCGGATTCGCTTGAAGATCTGCTGAAAGCAACTGAGAAGACAGACGATCGTCTGAGCAAGATCGAAGAAGGAATCAAAAAGGACGCCGAAGCCGCAAAGAAAAAGAAGGAAGAAGACGCGAAGAAGGAAAAGAAGTGGTTCGAGAAATACACGATTCGGGGATACGCCCAGTTTCGAGTGAATGAAGTTTTTGACAACGAAGGACCTGCGAAGGCCCATCATGTTGGGGACAGCTCGATCGGGGACAACCAGAGTTTTCTGATCCGCCGCGCCCGCCTTATCTTGTCGGGGGACGTGTCTGAACATGTTTCTCTTTACTTTCAGCCTGACTTCGCATCCAGCGTTCCGGGAAGTCCAGATGCTAATCAGTTCGCTCAGATTCGAGACCTTTACGCGGACGTGTATCTCGACGACGACAAGGAATTCCGAGTCCGAGTTGGACAGTCCAAGGTTCCCTACGGCTGGGAGAATCTGCAGTCCAGTTCCAACCGACTGCCTCTCGACCGCAGCGATTCACTGAACAGTGCCGTTCGAAACGAACGTGACTTGGGGATTTTCTGCTACTGGACTCCCGTCGAAGTGCAGGACACTTTCAAATACATCATGGATGAAGGGCTCAAGGGATCGGGAAACTACGGTCTTGCAGGATTTGGTGTCTACAATGGTCAGGGTGGTTCGTTTCGTGAGCAGAATGATGGCCTGCATGCCGTGGCTCGTGTCGCTTATCCGTTTTGGTTGACCGACTGCCAGTTGGTCGAAGTCGGGATGCAGGGATACACGGGGAAATACACGGTCCTGACAAGCCCAATCAGCCCGCTTGGAGTTGGGGCTGCGAGGGGTCCAGCCAGCGCTCCCGGCGGAATTGAAGATGAACGACTTGCCTGGACCTTCGTCTATTATCCGCAGCCGATCGGATTTCAGTCAGAGTGGACTGTCGGACGTGGCCCGTCATTGAATGATGCCCAGACTGCTGTTGGCGAATCAGCCTTGTACGGCGGCTACGCGATGGCGATGTACCGCCAGAAACTTGAAAAAGGGGAACTGATTCCATTTGCTCGCTGGAACTACTATCAGGGCGGATACAAAACGGAACGAAATGCTCCCAACTCGCAGATCGAGGAGTGGGAGTTTGGTGCCGAATGGCAGTTTTCAAAATCACTCGAATTCGTCGCGATGTACACAATCACCGACAGAACGAACACTCAGGCCATCAGCACCGCGAACACTCCGTCGTACGAACAGTTTAATGGGCAACTCCTGAGATTCCAGGTGCAGGTGACTTATTAGGCTTGCCTTTCTCAGCCATTACTCGGGGACGTGCTGAGGCAGTTCACGCCCACTGACAATTGGCGCAAGCCCTTGCATCTGTATCCGACTATTCACCACTCAACTGGCGTGTTTTTGGATCGGTTGTACACAGCATGCCGGACTCTCAGTTCATGCCGGTCTTAACGATCGCAGGTTGACTGCGGACCACTCGTAACGGAAGTTCCGTCTGCACCGATCCCTTGGCTGGCCTGTTGATGCTACGGCAAGCATCGGCGATGATTCGTCGTTCTGACGGTATGTCCTGCTTGTGGCCGCAGCCTGAGACCAATGTGCTCCGGCATTCAGTGGCGGAAATTCTCGCGGTGAGTCCGCCCGGTACTTCTTGCAGGGAGTCTGTCCCGATTGGGGCTCATGATCATACCAACCCGAAACGCCAGCGAGGAATTCAGCCGTTTCTGCCTCGCTGGCGCTTCGGGTTGGTATTAAATCAACACCCCGCTAGCCGCGGGTAATTCGCCTGCAAAAACCGGCGGCTAGCGCCTTGCCGCTCACATCTGGAAGTGCCATTCGCCTGACGCCGTGTGGCTCGCCAACTGATACCAGTCCTTGAAGAACGTGGATTTCAATGCAACTCCTGCCAATGATCCTGACAATCGCTGCCTCGCTGCTCCTGGTTTGTCCTCAAACGGTCTCCGCTCAGGAGCTGATTCCGGACAGTGTCGTGTTCGAGAAGGATCTCGAATACACAAACCCGGACGACCAGCACCTGCAACTGAACATGGCACGACCGAAGGCAGGCAAGGGGCCGTTCCCGGCAGTCGTCTGTATTCATGGTGGCGGGTTTCGCGCCGGGACGCGGGACGGTTTCAACTCCTTATGTATTCAACTGGCCGAACGCGGTTACGTCGCGGTGACTGTCAGTTATCGGCTGGCACCAAAGTATCAGTTTCCGGCAGCTGTCCATGATGTCAAAGCCGCTGTGCGCTGGTTGCGAGCCAATGCTGACAAATATCAGATCGATCCCGATCGAATCGGAACGACAGGCGGATCGGCTGGCGGTCACCTGGCGCAGTTTCTGGCTGTCACCAGCGGTGTGAAAAGATTTGAAGGCGACGGTGGCAATGCCGGGTTTTCCAGCGACGTCAAGTGCGTCGTTAATTTCTACGGCCCGAGCGACTTCACCAGGTCGTACGACGCCAGCGTTGATGCCGCTGAAGTTCTGCCACTGTTTCTGGGGG
>JANOUN010001523.1:0-3590 GCA_031416875.1 Planctomycetota bacterium
CAGTGATTTGTCGGATTCCTGAGTTGGGTGATTGAGGCCGCTGATGCTGCCCATTTCGATGGCGTCCAGCGGCTGCCATGCAATCAGTTTTGATTCCAGCTCGCTGGCCCATGCCGACAATTCTGATTCCCAGTGCGGTCGTGCGGTGCGAATCCGGTCTTCCAGAGCCTGCACGCGGGTCTGAATCTCCGCGATCTGTCGCAGTTGCTCCGGCGTGTAGACCCACGATTGCGCCTCATACGAATTGTTCAGGAACGCGAACATTCCGTAGTATTCGTCGTGCGTCAGCGGGTCAAACTTGTGAGTATGACATTGAGCACATTGTGTCGTCAGTCCCAACACGGCTTTGCCGATGCAATCGATGCGGTCAAACATTTCGACCATACGAAACTGTTCCGCCACGATCGCGCCTTCTTCGTTGATCATACTGTTCCGCAGAAATCCAGTGGCGATGATTTGTTTCTGAGTTGCATCAGGCAACAGATCTCCCGCGATCTGTTCGACCAGAAACTGGTCGTATGGCATGTCGAGATTGATGGCGTCAATCACCCAGTCTCGCCACGACCACTGCTCGCGCTGCAGGTCCTTTTCATAGCCGTTCGTGTCAGCATAGCGAGCCAGATCCAGCCAGTGCCGCGCCCACTTCTCGCCATAGCGGTCGCTCTGGAGTAACGATTCAATCGTCGCCGCAACTCCGTCCGTCTCGAACGCGGACAACTCCTGAGGCGACGGCGGCAGACCAATCAGGTCCAGATAAATCCTTCGGCACAGAGCGGAATTGGTTGCTTGCGACGATGGCGTCAGCAATTCCTCCTTTATTCGTGCCAGCACGAATGCATCGATCGGGTGATCTGTGCCCGAATTCGGCAGTACGGACTTTGTCGGCGCGGTGAAGGCCCAATGATTTTCATACTCAGCACCTTCGGTGATCCACTGCTTCAACGTGGCGATCTGAGCTTCCGAGAGTGGCTTGTTGTGATTCTTCGGTGGCATCACGGTATCCGCATCGAGCGAAGTGATGCGACGAATCATCTCACTGTCGTCCGGCTTACCCGGCACGATCGCCGCGCTTCCGGATTCACCGCCTGCAAGCGCATCGGCTCGCACGTCAATTCGCAAACCAGCCTTGCGATCATTCGTATCAACGCCGTGGCAGAGCGTGCAGTGCTCAGCCAGAATTGGCTGCACCTGACGCTGAAAATCAACCGGCGGTGCCGCATTCACAACTTCCGAAAAGTCTGCCAGGACCGCAAGAAGGCCGAAAAGAGCAACAAGTGTATGGTGAGGCATGGTGAATTCCTGACGATTGGAGCACAGCGTTGAGGCTGCAAAGTACCAGCGAGAGCTGCAATTTAACAAACAGCAGCCAGGCGAAAGCCTGTTCGCCTGTAAAACTCGCTATCATAAGGCTTCTTTCAGGCGGGAAAACCTTCGTTTGATAAATCTCGATGCGGGAACGTGTTGATTGATGAAAAATCGTTACTGTTCCTGGTGGACAACATTTATTCCGGGCTTTCACGTTGAACATCTTTGAGCCGCTTGTAAGAATACGCGGTTCGCGACCCAGCTACTGAATGGATGTGCAGATACTATCGCGGCGTGGAACTCACTTTCTTTTGTTCACAATAACTAATATTGGTGTGTCATGTTGAAGGACCGATCTCGAATTGAACGTCAGCTGACTTTTTCTCAGCAGCAACTTTCGGTTGTCGAAGCCAAGCTGGAAACTGACGGCGTGACCGGCAAGGCTCGGGCGAAAAACCCTGTTTGGCGCAAGTTGAGTGCAGAACATCGTCAGCTGAGGCGCCGGCTCTATGCCGTTGCGAGCCTGGAAAAGCGCGAAGCCGATGCCGCTCAACGCAAGGCCGACAAAGCAAACGGTGTTGAGGCGACTGCAGAAGCAGAAGCCTGATTTGCTGATCGCGGTCGATTAGTAAGGAAGCAATTCGTTTAGGCTGGCGCGAAGAACAGGCCCTGAGTCTTGTGATGGCGGGCATCGTGACGTTCGGCCAGAGGGTTCCGTGCGCTTGCGGGGTTTTGATTTACTCTGAATTCTACGTGGGGTAAGCTTCCAGCTTGCCTTCGCTGTATGAAAACTCATTGCTTTTTGAGAAACCTGACAAGCTGGAAGCTTATCCCACCTTAAATCAACAACCCGCTTGCGGCAGCCTTGAATGTATTCCACTCGGAGAGATGGCAGAGTGGCCGATTGTGCAGCACTGGAAATGCTGTGTGTCCGAAAGGGCACCGGGGGTTCGAATCCCCCTCTCTCCGCTTAGTTCTGGTTGTGTGTCACAAGCCCGATGCAATCGAAGTCCCCATAGACACTTGATCGCTCCCGGGCTTTCTTGCTGCGCTTGGTCACGGTGCGAGCAACGGCGAAATGTTCCGCTGGTGAGGTGAGCCAACTGATCCTTCACACCCCAGCGACCACCAAAGAGAATCCTGCGGCAGGTTCAATGATGATCAACCAGCATACCCAGGAAATCCGTGTGCGCTATAACGAAACCGATGCGATGGGATTACTGCATCACGCGAATTATCTCTGTTATTTTGAGATCGGTCGGACGGAGTTGTTTCGGGCTCAAGGGGGCAGTTATCGTCGCATGGAGGAGCTGGGCCTGTACTTCGTGGTGGCGAAAATAGAAGTGCGGTATCGTCGGCCAGCTCGGTACGACGATCAGCTTACACTCAAAACTGAGATTTATCGTGTCACTCCTGCGAAGCTGGAGCATCACTACTGTCTGATGCGGGAAAACGAGGTTTTGACTCAGGCAGATTCAGTTATTGCCTGCGTAAATCACGCGGGTGAGGTGCAAAGAATTCTGGAGGATCTCGTTGGAATGACAAGTTTGAAAGATCATCTGTGAAAAAATGGGCTGGTTGTTTGACAGATTCCTGTCAGGAAAGATAGGGTGTTACGGAGTTTGAAGAGGCTACCGCAACCTGGACGCGTGTTTCGGGAAAAATTGCGGTAGTGGCCGTGCATGAAAATGTGCGGCATCAAGTTGATTTACAGAGGAAAGAACGATGCGACATCTTGGAATCCTGTTTGCGTTGGCTGCAATGCTGCTCGCCAACACCGCTGAAGCTGGCCGACACCACTGCGGTCGTCCGGTAAAATGCCGAACGCACCATCATTGTGTTTCACACCATCAGAACAACCATTGTGGTGTTCAGAATCACTGCTGCAACACATGCAGCGCTCCAGCAGCCAGCTGCAACTCATGTCAGCCATGTTGCGCCCCAGTTTCAAGCTGCGGCAGCTGCAATTCATGCGGCAGCAGCACGGGCTGTGGTCCAGGCGGATGCGGCGTTGTTGCACCAGCACCGGCACCAGCATATGCTCCAGCCCCAGCGGTTGAAAACGCTCCAGCTCCACCAGCTGAAGCCGCACCGGCTCCAGCACCGGCTCCAGCTCCAGCTGCTTAATTGCCTGGTGTTCGATGATGTGATGGGGCGGCAACAGAATCAAATTCGATCTTGTTGTTGACGCCATGAATTTCCGACAGCGGCAGCAATGCCGCTGTTTTCATGCGCCGATTTAAGATCGCTGGACAACAAAACAGCCAACACAAAATCCCGGAAAT
>JANOUN010001524.1:0-6814 GCA_031416875.1 Planctomycetota bacterium
CTTCGGGCGACGTCCCGTTCTGGTCCCCTGCACTGATCTGAGCGTGCTGACCATTTCAAAGCATCAACGGGAACTGCTGCCGTGGTACAGTTTTGTCCTGCCCGAGCCGGAACTTCTGGAGACATTGATCGATAAAGTCAGATTCGCGCGATTTGCGGAGGCGAACAACTTGAAAGTCCCAAAGACACGCATTCTCAAATCGCATTTTGACGCGGAGCAGGCGGCTGATGACCTTTCATTCCCCGTTTTCCTGAAGCCTGCTTTGAAGACCGCCGCATGGGAAGCGAACACAAAACTCAAGGCGGTTCGCGTAGATTCGGCGGCCGAGTTAGTGGCCGCGTGGAATCAATTCTCTCAGTTTTCCGACTCACTGATAGCTCAGGAATACATTCATGGCGACGTCGAGGATTGTTTTACGGTCAATACCTATTTTGATCGCAACTCAAAGCCGGTCTGCAGCTACACGTCGCAAAAGATGCGGCAGTGGCCACCGGGTTTCGGTACCGCCAGTCTGGCTCGTCAATCCGATAACGCGACTGTCATCTCGCAGACGCTCAATTTCTTCAGGCATGTTCGATATACGGGCCTTGGCTATCTGGAGTTCAAACGCGATCATCGCACCGGCGACTATTTGATTATTGAACCAAACGTCGGTCGGCCAACGGGGCGCTCCGCAATGGCTGAAGCGAGCGGAGTTCCACTGCTGTATTGTATGTATTGCGATGCCGCAGAGATCCGGAACAGTTGGGCTGTGGCAGCGGTCCAGAAGCCGCAACAGTTGAAATGGGTGCATTTGCGGCGTGACATTCAGGCTGCAGTGTATGCCTGGAAGCGGGGGCAATTGACGCTTTGCGGCTGGCTGAAATCTCTGGGCGGGCCCAAGATTTATGCGGTCGCCAACTGGAAGGATCTGCGGCCGTTTCTGGAGGAAATCCGGACCTATCTATGCCAATGGCTGAGGTCGCGAGTTTCGAAAATTGTGGAAAAATCGGGATCGTTGAAAATCAATCCACAGCATTCAATCCCGGCGAAAAAAGGCACGACGGTCCTGTCCCCCGGGGAGACAAAGCAACTCGTGGTGCCTTACCCTGTCAAATGAAGTCATAGTGGGTGCACTTTTTGGGAGAGCAACCAGACGTGCTTCGATACGTCAACCAATTGATGCTCTGGGACAACAGTTGGCGAAGCACGACGATAATCCCGCCAAAGGGGGCTCGAAAGATTTGGGGGCAGAGGAGATGGATACAGATGCAAAACAGCTGCTGCCGATACGAATGGCTGGCTATTATGAGGCAAACACTACATACAGTGGCACAGCCTTTGCCTTAACAAAATGTTAATCAACACAAGAAGTGTGACTTTACATTCCTGTCACTCAGCAGATCAGGTGGGCTCATGGCAATCCTTGCAACAAATTCACAATCAACCAACTTGCTCGGCGGTTCCCACCGAATGCACCCTGCTGCCGGAGCGATGGATCATACGGTACTGGGACCGGGGCGGTTTTATTATATCAGCAAACGCCTGCTCGATGTGGTGGTTTGCCTACTTCTACTGCCATTTCTTTTTCCTGTCATCGGAATTTGTGGCTTGGCCCTGTGGCTGGAAAACCCTGGTCCAATCCTGTTCACGCAGCTGAGGACAGGCCGCGGCGGTTACCGATTTCGTATGTACAAATTGCGAACGATGGTCACCAATGCCGAAGAAATCAAACACCAGCTGCGCCATCTCAATGAATTGACGTGGCCGGACTTCAAGATCAGCAATGATCCTCGCGTGACACGTGTCGGCAGGATTCTGCGAAAGACGAGTCTCGATGAGCTGCCGCAGATCTTCAACGTCATCCGCGGCGACATGAGTCTTGTTGGTCCACGCCCGACGTCCTTCAGTGCAAACACCTACACACTGTGGCACACGGAGCGACTGGAAGTTCAGCCCGGCATTACGGGGCTCTGGCAAGTCAGCGGCCGCAGCGATGTGGATTTTGACGACCGCTTACGACTGGACATCGCCTATATTCGTCAACGGAGTTTTTGGTTTGATCTCAAACTCATCTACCGAACCGTCGTCGCCGTCGTCAAATCCAAAGGTGCTTACTAGTGCATTGTCATCGAGATGAACAGCGAACAGCTGATCGCCGGTTCATAAAACTGGCAGCAGTAGCGAATACAATCCAGCTGGTGGCACTGAATCCTGACATGAGGATCAAGTCGCGACGACAAACCGGATAGCCGTTTTAAACTTTCTGATCATCCATTGTTTCTCTCAGTTTCAAAAACATGAAAACACATCGACTCTGGACAACTGGCACACTCTGCTGGTTCTTCGCTTTGTTCAATATTGAACGGATTGTACCGGCCGTGAATCTGGCTTCGTATGTCTATTGTCTGGCGACAGTGGCCGGCCTCTCCATGCTGGCGATGCCGCAACTGCGCCGGCGACCGTTTGCTCTCACCTCTTGCGGCTTTGGAGTTCTGTGGATCGTCGGAAAATGCCTGCTGGGCTACTCGGTCGATCTGAACGAACTTCCGGTTGCCCTGACAGAAGTGCTCGCGCTGGTAATTTCCCAGTTCCTGTGCCTGAAGGTTGCTCAGAATACAGACGAATTTGACATGACCTCGGCGCAATTGCTCGACGTGTTGAGAGCGGCGTCTGTCGGAGGGCTTCGTGAATGTGAGCCACAGCTGCTGGAAGAAATTCGTCGAGCCCGAAGGCACGAGCGCCCACTCACTTTCGTTGCCCTGAACCCCGGGAGCATGACGCCCGCCGCTTTGTCCGAACTGGTGAGAACAATGGAGGCGTCGCTCAGCAAAGAATACCTGATCGGATGCATCAGCAGAATTCTCCGGACGACAACAAAATCTCACGACCTTGCGGTTCGCGTCGGCCATCAATTTCTGATGATGTTGCCGGAAACCAGCGAAGCTCAGGCAAAGCAGATGGCTCACCGCGTCCAGTGCGATATTGAAAACCAGCTCGGAATCAGCATCGAGACGAAATCGTACGCATTTGGTGTCGATGAGCTGACGCTGTCCGGCATCCTTGAGCGGATGAACATGAACTCTCCGGAAAATGAACATCTCCGGATGTCGGAGGTCTTCGACATCCGGCCACGTAAACAGTTCGCAGTTTCCAGCCTCACACCAGCGAATGCATCCTGAAGTCTGCAATTCGCGATAATCCGCAGTTGAAACCGAAATCCCAGGCAGAAGGCCGTCATGATGATTACCGGAACTCTCAAGAGCATGGCGACAAGAATGACTGATGCGAGGGTGTTTGCCCCTGTCGTGCGAGGACTTGAAAGGAATAGCCGAAACAAGGCTCGACTGCGGGTTCTGGCCTATCACCGCATCGATGACCAGAGGTCTGGTGATCTGTATTATCCTGGATTGATCAGCACCTCGCCGAAACAATTTGCTGATCAGATTGAATTCATAGCAAATCATTATCATGTCTGCTCGATGAATGACGTTCTTGCTGCCGCCAATGGTGCGGGGATTCTGCCTGGAGATTCGGTATTACTGACCTTTGATGACGCGACCGTTGACTTCGCCCGGCATGCATGGCCAGTTCTCCAGTCGCACGGTCTGCCCGCGACCCTGTTCGTAGCGACGGCATACCCGGATAATCCTGCAATGAGTTTCTGGTGGGACAAGCTTTATCGCGCCATCCTGCTGTCGCCGGACTGCACCTGTATTCCCACGTCAACGGGTTCGGTAACGCTTTCTGCTGCGGTTCAACGGCAACAGCTGTTTCGCCGCCTGAAGGAATATTTCAAGACGATCCCGCACAGCCAGTTTCAGCAGCAATTGGGGGGAATTGTTGCTGCTGCGGCCGTCGCTGACCCGCCACACAACAACGTTCTCAGCTGGGAGGCGTTGCGACGACTGGATTACGAAGGTGTAACTCTCGCACCACACACGCATACCCACCCCATGCTGAATCAGCTTTCGATCGATGAGATTCACGAGGAATTGACGACATCCTGTTCGGTTCTGAAAACTCAGATCGGACACGAGATCTCACGCACACTGGCATATCCTGCCGGCGGAGTGAGTGATGCCGTCGTTTCTGCCATGGCCGCAGCGGGCCTGTCTCTGGGCTTTACCACGCAGAGAGGAGTCAATGATCAGAGATTTGACAATCCCTGTCGACTCCGCCGCATCAATGTCGGTGCCAAAACCACTCTTGGGCTGCTGCGACTTCAGCTGGCAAACTGGGGCAATTAGCAAGATTTATCTAATATTTCCGGTTATCCGGTCCGATTCTACTCCCTGAAACACTGCCAACATTGCGCAACAGTTATGGGGATTTCAATGGACGGTCGGGACTACAACGCCGGCTGCAACGCACTCACCGTCTTCCTCTGCAACATCGACGCAACCTCTGCGGATGTTTTGGAGCAACCTGTGGGAGCGAACCAATCGCGTTCGGGCGATCGCTCGATTCTACCGGATGCATTTTGCCGCCTCAGACATATCCTTCGCCGCGTCGCAGTGATCAATGGACTCCTTTGCCTTCTAATCACGGGATGCTATGCCCCGATCCATTCGGGTGGCATTGCCGCAAACACGCTGTCAAATGAGTTTCGCTGGCCGCAGCGGACGACTTCCTCGCATTTGAATTACTCAAGCCTGGTGGGGCCATCTCCGGCGGTTTATCTGCTTGGCCCGGGCGATCGCCTTGAAGTGACGGTTCCGGACCTTATTGCAAACGGCAACGTACAATCATTTCAGGTCACCGTCCTGGATCATGGAGAGATCCATCTTCCGCGGCGTGGACCGGTGATGGTGGGCGGCTTATCCCTGGCTCAGGCCCAGCAGCAAATAAATGACTCCCTTGCAGGCACGCTGCTGCAGAATCCCAGCGCGATGGTCAGTCTCGTAGAAAAAGGAACTGTCAACGTTCTGGTACTGGGTGCCGTCAAGCAGCCTGGTGTCCATGCTCTGCCGCGTTTTGAAAATGACGTTGCCCATGCACTCGCAGCGGCGCAGGGGTTTGCGGAAGACTCCGGAGATTTCATTGAGGTTCACCGCCGCGAGCAGTTCGTTGCAGTTGAAATGGCCCCGCCTCAGTCAGAGATTCAGAGAATAAGTTTTCAGTCAACGGCCGATAACCTCGCTGTCACTCAGCCAGCATTGGCCACTGGTGCAGTGTGGCCACAATCGGACGCATCATCGTATCCTGCAAAAATCCCGCAGAGTCCGCAGGGCCACTCATATCGCTGCGGGGGGCATTCACTGGGTCTGTTTCCAGAGCAACTACCGACCGCAGATCGTCCACAAACCAACAACACCATGCCAGACGCATGTACTGCAGGAATGCCGATTATCCGAATTCCACTTCGTGGCATCAATTTCCACGCCAGTCAATCCGACGTCGTGCTGAATGCTTCGGACGTCGTGGTTGTTCCTCGAAGGCAGGACAAAGTGTTTTACGTTGTAGGGCCATTGAGTGAGCAAAGTCGCATTCGCTTCTCAGTGGGAGATCGGGATCGGGAAATCGGAAACGGCCTGCTGCTGCCTGATGATCGTGAAGTGGACGTGGTGACCGCAGTTGCGATGGCCGGTTACATCGATCCGATCGAATCGCCAACAACGGTGACAGTTCACAGGACCGGTCAGGATGGAATGCCAATCCTGATTAAAGTCGATCTGATTGCCGCTCGCAGTGATCCGCAGGAGACCGTGCTCGTCCACGCCGGCGATATCATCTACCTGAATCCTGATCCATGGTGGTACTATCGCAGAACAGCGGATCGAGTGATCGATACTGCTCTGGGTGTTGCGATCGGGCGCTGGCTGACGAATTGACGGACGGCCACGACGACTTTATCGCCCGGTCGATGTCAATCCAAACTGTGGCTCATCATGGCACTGTCGATTCTGCCGATGAGCGAAATTTAAGAAAACAGACTTGGCGTGTAATGCCCCAAGTCCTGATTTTCTCGATCTTCACTGCGGGAGTATGAAGGGCTTAAGCGAATGAACCCAGTCGCCTTTGCAATGCATTTACAAGGTAGCCGAGGCTCGCAATGTACTTCCTTCGCGACTACGTAAGTCGCACCAGCACATTGTCGATCAGGTTATAGTGCTTGGCTTCTTCGGCTGACATGAAATTGTCGCGGTCGGTGTCTTCTTCAATCTTGTTGAGCGTCTGACCGGTGTGTTTGAGCAGAATATCGTTCATTCTCGCTTTGATCCGAAGCACTTCTTTCGCATGGATTTCCAATTCTGTTGCCGTGCCTTCCATGCCAGCAAGCGGCTGATGAATCATGATGCGGGCATTTGGCAGAGCGTTGCGTTTGCCAGGTGCGCCTGCTGTCAACAGAATGGCACCCATACTGGCGGCCTGCCCGATACAATATGTCGCCACGTCACAGCTGATGTACTGCATCGTGTCGTAGATCGCCATGCCCGCCGTGATAGAACCACCAGGGCTGTTGATGTACAGATGGATGTCTGCTTTTGGATCGTCGAACTGCAGAAACAACAGCTGAGCGACAATGCTGTTTGCAACGTCATCATTCACACCACTGCCCAGGATCACAATCCGATCCTTCAGCAGACGGCTGTAGATATCCATCGCGCGTTCGTCGCGACCATTCTTTTCGATTACATAAGGAACAAGTACTGACATTTCTGGAATCCGGCAGAGATGAAGAGTTCAGGGTCAGGACAATTGCGGCATCGCATCCCGTGCGATGAAAATTCAATGGCTGTGCGGCGAGCTAGTTCCTGCCAGCCTTATTTCTTCTTGTCACTTGGCTTTCGGTCAAGGATTTCATCCACCAAGCCGTAAACTTTGGCGTCCA
>JANOUN010001525.1:0-6178 GCA_031416875.1 Planctomycetota bacterium
GTTTTGAAATTCGTAGGGTGTGACAAGCAGCTGGCAAGCTGCGAAGGCACACCACATGTGCGCTGAATCCTCGGTGTGCCCGCGCTCGCGTTGCTCGCTTGTCACACCCTACAGAAAACTCCGCATCTCATTCTGAACGCGCTTTAGGTGAATTTTATGCGTCAGGTTGCATTGTTCTTTGTTGCTCTGGTTGGTTCGGTTTCGGCCCAGGAGCCGGTTTATGTCAATACTCTGGCCGCCGAGCCGCCCTATTATCGAGTGCGATATGAAGGCTCGACGCAGCCGGGCGAACTGGTCTATCCGGTGAGCTTTACGGTCTGGATTCCGCAGGAGGTCAAAGCGCTGCGCGGGTTGATCGTCCATCAGCATGGCTGCGGCGAAGGCTCGTGCAAGTCGGGACAGACTGGCGCCTTCGATCTGCATTGGCAGGCGTTGGCAAAGAAACACGACTGCGCGTTGATGAGTCCCGTCTACGAGCAGCCGGAGAAAGCCGACTGCCAGTTATGGTGTGATCCTCGCAACGGCTCCGACGTGGTGTTTCAGAAGTCACTGACCGAACTGGGAGCCTCGTCAAGTCATCCCGAACTGGCCACCGTGCCGTGGGCCGTTTGGGGACACAGCGGCGGTGGACACTGGGCGGGTGGCATGACGTTGTTGCATCCCGAGCGAGTGGCTGCCGCATGGCTGCGTTCGGGAGTTCCGCCAATCGCGGCCATCGAAGGTAAGCCCGCGCCCTACACGATTTCCGAAGCGGCCTGCCAGGTGCCAGTCATGGTGAATCTCGGCACCAAAGAAGGGGTCACCGACAAAGACAGCCGGTTCGCCGGAGTGTGGCCGGGGAATGAAGCCTTCTTTCTCGCCGTGCGAGCCAAAGGGGGACTCATCGGTGTGGCGATCGATCCGCTTTCGAGCCATGACTGTGGCAACCAGCGCTATCTGGCGATTCCCTGGTTCGATGCCTGCCTGATGGCGCGTCTACCGGCAGAGAGCGGCGATCCGCTGAAGCCGATGGCTGGCACTGATGGCTGGCTTGCTCTGCTCAATGCCGGTGATGCAAATGTGGTTGCCCCCGTGCCCGCAGAGAAGTTCGAAGGTGCCATCGAGAAATCCGTGTGGTTGCCGAACGAGTCTGTGGCCACAGCCTGGACACAGTACATCAAAGACTCGGCAGTCACCGACACCACGCCTCCGCCTGCTCCGACGAACTTGCGCGTCGTTGGCAATGTGCTGACCTGGTCAGCCGAAGCGGATCTCGAAAGCGGCCTCGCCAGTTTCATGATCGAGCGTGATGGGCAGTTCCTCGCCAACGTACCCGAGCAGGGGAAGAACCCTTTCGGACGTGCGATCTTCCAAAACCTGTCCTACAGCGACACCCCCACGCAACCACTGGTCGAGATGAAATACACCGACACCGCAGCCGAACCCGGCACGACGTATCAGTACCGAGTCCTTGCGGTGAATACCGTCGGTGGAAAATCCAGGTAGTCCGCGTCCCGCGCTCGAATGCCTTTGACTGGAGCGCAAGCCTATCCCCGGCGAGCCGTTGTCGGACGGATTCGACTACGGCCACACAAGGGTCAAGTGCGGTGAGCCTTCGTCATGCTTTTGCGCGGCGGCGGTCCATAGCGGCGGCGATTTCAATTTCGATGGCGGGCAGAGGATTCAACGGGTTCAGCGGATTTGCGACCGCGGTGACCGTATTGTTTTGCGGATCCCAGTGGACCGGGCCGTAGCGGGCTGGCACGGGATTGCCGGTCAGGATGTGCGCTCCGGCGTCGCCTTTGTTGTAGTGCCAGAACTCAAACGGGAAATGCATGAATCCGTGCGACTCCATCACTTCGGTGATTTCCAGCCGGTTCCGCAACTCGGTTTCGCTGATGAACGGCGAACGCATCGGTGTCCGTTCACTGACTTCCAGATAAGGCCCACCGCGCCAGACTTCGCGTCCGTCGCGCTGAAACACAGAAATGTCGATGGCCGAAGCTGACATATGTGTGCCGGCCTTCGGGATGTTTGCCACCATCACCATCGCGCGGCGAAACACAAATTCTACCGGAGGAATTTCGCCACCCGACTCCCAGATGCACTTCTGCAGAATGGCGTCAAAGACTTCCGGCTTCCGCACCAGTGTGCTCTGCATCTGCAACGAACGAAATCCGTCTTCAACCTTCATGACCCAGCCACGACGGTTCATGTCAGCACCGATGGCAATCACGTCAGCGACCAGCGATTCGCGGATGTAGTAGACTCGATCGAGGTTCCCGGCGATTTTTGATGTGGAGAACAGCATCTCCACACCCGCTGCCTCGGCGGCTTCGGGAATGGATGCAAATCGCTCGTTGCATTCAGAGACGGGAAAGGCCAGAAGTTGCTGGACCATTTTGAAGCCCTGCTCGAGCTGCTGAGTCCAGTAACTTCGGCGGGCTGCTTCGTCGGTTGATATTGCGGTCATGGTGTGGCTCTCGTATTCGGCGGTGGTGGCACAATTGCTGACCGCGACGGATGCGAATTTACGCGAAGGGTCGCGGTTGGTGTGATAGACTTTTCGTGCTGCTTTGCTTCGCGAATTTGGCGATCGTGGCGGGATCTGCTCACTCAGCAAGGGTGGAATCCGGCTACGGCAAACACAAATCCTGCTAATAAACACCCACCGTTGTCGTCTTTGCAAACACGTGATACGGCCTGACGCTGCTGACGCCGTCCCAGGGATATTTGGCACAGGGGCGTTCGCGTTCGCCTTCGTCGCGTTCGAGGAATCCGGGAACGAACAGTTCTTTGGTCATCGTGAACAGTTTGACTCGCCCGGTCGCACCGTAGTCGACCAGCTTCGTGTGATCGTCGAAATCAACGACTTCGATCACAGCTCTCGGCTGCGGAGCAAAATACGTGATCTTGTAATTGTCAGCCGGATCGAAGGGCTTGCCGCAGGCAAGTCCCATGAGCGTGTTCCCATACGTCGGCGTGATATAAACGTTCGGTCCCAGCAGTTCTTCACAGGCAAAACGGAACCACTGTTGAGTGAACTCCGTGCCGCCGCAGAAGATGCCTTTGATGCCGGCTTCTTCGACGCTGCTGCCCTGATCCATCAGTCGCAGAGCCAGAGCTTCCAGCAGCTTGGGCGTGGTGAACATGCACTGGATGTCATTGTGGGCACCCAGAATTGTCAGCGCTTGATCGATGCAGTGAGCGCTATACGCCTTCGCGCCTTCGACGTCACCTTTCTTGAGCAACTTCACAACCCAGCGAGGATCAAGGTCCACGCAGAAGCTGATGCCGCCGCGGAATTGAGCGAGGTGTTCAATCGCGAGACGCAGGCGACGAGGTCCGGACGGCCCCAGCATGAGCCAGTTTGCGCCTCGGGGAAAAGAGGCATCCGGCAGCGTCGCGCTGAAGTTTTCGTAATCGATCCAGTGATCTTCCACGACCACACGGCTCTTGGGAACTCCCGTCGTACCGCCGGTTTCGAACACGTAAATCGGTTTTTCCTGCAGAGGTTTTGGCACCCAGCGCCGCATGGGACCGCCTCGCAGCCAGTCATCTTCGAACAGAGGGAATTTCTTCAGATCGTCAAAGCAGTTGACGTCCTTGAGTGGATCGAAGTTGAACGATTTCTTCTTCTCAAGCCAAAAATCGCAGCCGGTGTCGTCGCCAAAGTGCCACTGCACCAGTTCTCGGGTCTGCTGATCCAGCAGATCTCGCTGAGTCTTCACGTTTGGGTCTGGGGAGGTCACGGGAAGTCCTGTCCTATTTGGAAACGATGCATGATATAGAGATGGAGGCTTGGTCATGGACCACGAACCGACTCGCGCCTGGATCGCAGGATTTCGTTTAACGGCGAGCCGCAGGCGTAGACGATTTTTTTAATTTCAAAGGCACCTGCGCCTACGGGTTGTTGATTTAAGTTTGTAGTTCCGCCTTCAGGCGTTTTTTGGCTGGAACCGCCAGCGAATTCCGGCTGAAGCCGGGACTACGAACGAAATGGTCACTAAATCAACACTCCGCCTGCGGCTCGCCGTTAAACGATTGCACGATTGCAAGTGCATGGTAGAAAGGCTCACACGGAATTCAATCAAGCCAACATTCGGCGCTGCAGGGTTCTCAACAATCTCTGCGGGACTTTTGTGATTGGTCCGGTTAGAATACATGTCATACGCGTACTAAAATGCCACCCAGGCGGGGTGTTGATTTAATCGTTGTTCAGGATGCATTCTCATTACTAACCCGAAGCGCCAGCGAGGACTGCAGGCTTTTTGCCTCGCTGGCGCTTCGGGTTGGTCTTAATCCAACACCCCGCAAGAGACTTGCCGTGCCAAACTCTCCTTCATGGCGCAATGCCATCGAACTTTTGCGACAAACCAATCTGAACGCGCCGCCGATGAATCGCCGGAGCCTGCTCACACGATCCGCACTGGGACTTGGTACGCTGGGATTGGCGCAGGTGCTGCAGGACGACGGGCGCGTGGTTGCGGCGGAAGCAGCGACTGACGGATCGCTGATCGCCAGGTCTTCGCATTTTCCTCCACGCGCGAAGCGAGTCATCCATTTTTTCCTGAATGGCGGGCCGTCGCATGTGGATACGTTTGACCACAAGCCACTGCTGGCCAGGTATGCCGGTCAGCCGCTGGGTGACAACCTGCGAACCGAACGCAAGACCGGTGCGGCAATGCCGTCGCCGTTTAAGTTTCGTCAGTACGGACAGTCGGGGATTGAAGTCAGCGAACTGTTCGCCAAAACGGCCTCACAGCACATCGACGACATCGCCGTCATTCGTTCGATGTATGCGCAAGTGCCGAATCACGAACCGTCGCTCATGCTGATGAACTGCGGCGATTCCGTGCAGCCTCGCCCCAGCATGGGCGCATGGATTCTGTACGGTCTGGGGACAGAGAATCAAAACCTGCCCGGATTCGTGGCGATGTGTCCGAATGGTCTGCCAATCAAGGACAATGAAAACTGGCAGTCGGCATTTTTGCCCGGTGCGTACCAGGGCACATACATCGATACGCAGCACAAGGAATTGAGTAAGCTCATTGAGAACATCGAACATCCGCAGATTGCAACCGAGGCTCAGCGACGGCAATTGAATCTGCTTGCGCGACTGAATGCCGAACACCGCGCCGCGCGAATCGATCAACGACTGGATGCAAGGATTCAATCGTTCGAGCTGGCTTTTCGCATGCAGCAGGACGCCGCCGAAGCGTTTGATGTCAGTCACGAGCCCGAACATATTCAATCGATGTACGGGGGCGGTGTCCACGCCCGGCAGACGCTGATCGCCCGGCGACTGCTGGAACGCGGTGTTCGCTACGTGCAGTTGTGGCATGGTGCGGGCCAGCCGTGGGACAATCATGCGGGCCTTGAAGCGGCTCATCGAAATCTGGCGGGCGAGATCGATCAGCCGATCGCCGCGCTGATGACGGATTTGAAGCAGCGGGGAATGTTTGAGGATACGCTCATTCTGTGGGGCGGCGAATTTGGTCGAACGCCGACTGTGGAATTGTCTGGTGACGGGAAACCGCAGTCTGGTCGGGATCACAATCACTGGGGCTTCAGCGTCTGGCTGGCCGGTGGCGGCATCAAAGGCGGCACAACGTACGGAACGACCGATGACATTGGATTCAAGGCCGCGGAAAATCCCGTCAGCGTGCATGATCTCCATGCCACAATGCTGCATTGCCTTGGGTTTGATCACAAGCAACTGACTTTTCGCTACGCCGGTCGCGACTTTCGTTTGACCGATGTCCATGGTGAAGTGATCCGGGATATTCTGATGTAGTGGCTCGATTCGTTGACCAGCAGGGGGCGTGTCGGGTAGTCTGATGCGATACGACATCCAATTCAGGGCAATACGAATTGCCAGTTGTCGGTTCCCACTGATTCAAGAAACGGACGATGAAGTTCCGGAGACAAATGGCGATGACCATCAAACTGAATTACTACGCGGCAGCAATCCTGATGCTTGTCGCGTTCCCCGTGCTGAATGCGGCTGACGATGACAACTGGGTCCGGATCAAACTGGACGAACGATTCCGTTCCGAAGGTGTGACGGCGGCCGATGTCAACAAAGACGGAGTTCTCGATGTCATTGCCGGCGATGTGTGGTACGAAGCACCGAAGGTCGGTTCGGAACAGCATGTCGATGGTACGGCCTGGAAGATTCATGAAATCCGGATGCCGG
>JANOUN010001526.1:0-1812 GCA_031416875.1 Planctomycetota bacterium
ATTCCAGAAAATGCAGCAGGCAAGAGCAACAGCAAGGCGCAACATCGACATTGAAAAATCTCCGACGCGAACGCTGAAAAACGGGCGGGATGAAGAGAGTTTCAGATTATAGACGCATGGCGACAATGTCGCACGCCACCGTAGGATGGACATTCATGTCCGTCGAATTGCCAACAACCATCGCCGCCGCGAAACACATTGTTCGTAGTACCGCCTTTAGGCGGAAATTCAGCCTGCGCCACCATGAAACTTCAGCCCCTTTTCCGGCTAAAGCCGGGACTACAAGCGGATCTGGGACAGTCGAACTAAGACTCGGACAAGAATGTCCAGGGTACAGGAATCGCAGTCATGGCACGAATAGAAACTCACTGCAATTCAGCAGAGCGCGGCTGAGCGGGATGAGCCCGTGATTGGTGACGACAGCACGCGATTGCTGTCGCTCGACATTGGTTGGATCACGCGCCAGCGCGAGCCGGAAGAGCTGCTCGATCTGACCGTCCACAGCATCCGTCGAATCGCCGACCGCGGACGCAGCCGCGATGGCCCGAGTCGCCAGTTTGTCGGTTCGATCGAGCACGAATGGGCTGTTAAACAGGTTGAGCGCCTGAATGGCGGTTGTCGAACGGCCTCGACGAGGAATTGCCTGACCCGCATCGGGGCAGTCAAACGCTCCGAAGACGGGTACGGGTTCCATGCGAACTTTGTGAGAGTAGATCATGCGGCGCATGTGTTCGGGCGTAAAGTCTTCGACTGGCGGAAAACCATCGAGACCACCGCGTGTCTTAAAGAAACTGAAACCAGGCCCGGACATCTTGAGGTTCAGCTCGCCGCTCACAGCAAGCATACCGTCTCGGACAGCTTCGGCTTCCAGACGCCGCGAGGCAAACCGCCACAAGAGCCGGTTGTCGCGATCGACAGTGACGGCCAGCGTCGAGACCTGACTGGATTGGCGGTAAGTGGCCGAATTCAGAATGAGTCGATGAAGGTGCTTGATGGACCAGCCACTCTTTATGAATTCCTGCGCGAGCCAGTCGAGCAGTTCCGGATGCGAGGGTTTCACGCCGTTGATTCCAAAATCGTTCGGCGTATCGACAAGGCCAAGTCCAAAATGCTGCTGCCAGATACGATTCACCATGACGCGCGCAGTCAGCGGGTTTTGAGGTGATGCGATCCAGTTGGCCAGATTGAGTCGTCGCTGCTGCTCGGATGTCAGCGGCTGATCGCCCGATGTCCTCTCTGGTTTCACTGATTCACTTGATGTTCCAGCGAATAATCGGGGCACAAGGGGCGAGGTTTCGTCCTGAGGCTGCTCAGGATCACCGCGACGCAACAGATACGTCCTGTCTGGATCGCGAAACGTACCGCCATAAACCATACGCGGCGATTCCAGTTGCTTCTTTTCGGTCTGCAGGCGAGACAGTTCTGCCACATTCTCTGCAATATTGGCCGGTCCGTCGGGAGATTGATTTCGCAATAGCCCCTGGATCGGATCATACGGCGTTCCCATTGGCACACGATCGTCGCTGCGTGCGACGATGGTCCATTGCTGACCGTCGAGCGACGTTGAAATCTGGTAGCGGACAGGCAGGCGATCTTTGAACGCTTCGTTGCGATCTCGGCCCCAGACAATGCGGTCGATTGCCACGGCCGCAGGAAACTCCAACTGAACCCAGCCACCACCGCGCTCATTCGAAATCCAGCTCTGGTCATTGCCATATTGACCGTCGTTGATATGTCTGAGCTGGTGGCTGCCCGTTTCGGAGTAGTTGCCGGAGGATTGAGTGATCGTGCCGTGTGTTGCCAACGCCACGT
>JANOUN010001527.1:0-1919 GCA_031416875.1 Planctomycetota bacterium
GCGACTCTGATCGTCGTGCTGGTCGTGTTTCCGCTGTTCTCGATGGCCGGCCTTGAAGGGCGTATGTTTGCACCACTCGGCGTGGCGTACATGACGTCGTTGCTTGCATCGCTGGTGGTGTCGCTCACGATCACACCTGTGCTGGCTTCTTATCTGCTGCCGAAGGCCAAATTTCTGGAGGAGAAAGGTGACCCGTTTGTCCTGCGCGTCTTGAAGTCTGCCACGTCCGTCATGCTGCGGTGGACACTGCGGCATGCCAATCTGGTGCTCGGCGGGACCGTCGTCCTGGTTGGCGTTGCGATGCTGGCGCTGTTCTGGATGGGTGGCGAGTTTCTTCCGCCATTCAATGAGGGCACATTCACGATCAGCTTTCAGACGGAACCTGGCACCAGTCTGGATGAAAGTCAGCGACTGGCCGAACGAGCCGAAATGCTGCTGATGGAGATTCCCGAAGTCATTTCCATTTCGCGTCGCACGGGCCGGGCGGAACTGGATGAACATGCGGAAGGAGTGAACTCGTCTGAGATCGATGTCCGCGTTCAGGAGTATCGTCGTCCCAAATCCGGCTGGGGTGCAGCGGCCCTGCGTTTAATTCCGATTGCACATTTGTGGGGATTCGAGACGACCGGGCGACCTCGTGAGCAGGTTCTGGCGGAAATTCGCGATCGGATTACATCGATTCCCAGTATCAAGGCCAATATTGGTCAACCAATTTCGCATCGACTCGACCATATCATGTCGGGCGTGCGGGCTCAGATCGCCGTCAAGGTCTTCGGCAGCGACCTGCGAGAACTGCGGAATGCCAGTCAGGATGTTTATTCGGCGATGAGCCAGGTGCCCGGCGTCGTTGACCTGCAGCTGGAACCTCAGGTGGAAGTGTCTCAAGTCCGATTGCAGGTTCGCCGTGAGGACGCGGCTCGATATGGGTTGGCACCGGGGGATGTTTCTGCACTGCTGGAGACGGCGTACAAAGGTCGAGTCGTTTCACAGGTTCTGGATGACGACCGATACTTTGGGCTGGTCGTCTGGTACGACGAAGCCTCTCGTAATGATCCCGACGTGATCCAGCAGACGATTCTGGACACTCCCTCCGGCCGCAAAGTTTCGTTGGGCGAAGTTGCGGATGTGCTGGATACCACTGGTCCTAATACGCTGAATCGAGAACACGTTCAGCGGCGCATCGTGGTCTTCTGTAACGTCGAAGGACGGGATCTGGCCAGTGTGGTTGGGCAGATTAAAAACCTGTCGAAACCCATCGAAGAACGTCTGCGAACACTGCCGGGAAACTATCACATTGAATACGGTGGCCAGTTTGAGGCACAACAACAAGCCAATTTTCGGCTGCTGGTGTTGGGAAGCGTGTCGGTGATTGGTGTGTTTCTGTTGTTGACGAAGTGCCTTGGATCCTGGCGAGCCGCGTTACAGGTTCTCGCCAACATTCCACTGGCCGCACTGGGCTCCGTTGTCACTCTGCTGATCGTAAATCAACCCACGGCTGAAGCTCTGCAGGCAGTCGAATGGTGGCAGTGGCCAAAAGTGTGGATCAGCGCCACCAGTTTGTCTGTTGCTCACTGGGTTGGGTTCATTACTCTGATCGGCATTGTCAGTCGCAATGGCATCATGATGATTTCGCACTACATTCACCTCATGGAACACGAAGGCGAAGTATTTGGCGAGGAGATGATCATTCGCGGCAGTCTGGAGCGTCTGTCACCCGTGATGATGACGGCGGCCACCAGCTTTATCGGGCTGCTACCGCTACTGTTTGGAGCCGGGCAAACCGGCAAAGAGATTCTCTACCCGCTGGCTCTGGTTGTGTTTGGCGGCATGCTGACATCGACTGTGCTCGACCAGGTCGTCACACCAGCACTCTTTCTGAAGTTTGGTCGTCGAGTCTATTACTCACGGAATCCTTGAAC
>JANOUN010001528.1:0-8626 GCA_031416875.1 Planctomycetota bacterium
CAAGGGCTGACGCAGTTGAGATTCTTGTCCGTCGTCAATACAAGCGTTACGAAAGCAGGAATTGACAGGCTCCATCATTCACTGCCGAACGTCAGAATCCGTCGTTGAAACTAACGATCCCTATGGCCGTTTTAACCTGTCGTGAATTTCGTGCGCGTTCCGACAATCACATCGACCCACCACCGAACTCGTACGAAATCGGATAAATTCCATGCGAAGCACCGGTGATTTCTGACTTGCACTTCCTTTTGGTTCAGAAATCCGTAATAGTGGTCTGGCAATATGTGCGGGAAAGTTTAATGCGCCAAACTATTTCTTCGTTTTTGATTCCACTGATTCTTGCCTGCCAGGGCTTGTCAGGTGGACATGCGCATTTTGAGAAGTCGAGTGGTCAGCTTCACTCAGCCAGCCCGCATTTTCATATCGCAGGGTCGCATTCGCATGGTTTAGACCACAGCCACCGGTCACATCATCACCACCGCAAATCAGATCACGAATCTGAAGGGTCGTGGAGCCACATTGCATCAGCGACTGATCACGATGCAGATGCTTACTACTTTGAAAACGCTTACTACTTTGAAAACGCTTTCAGTTCACGCCAGCAACGACCTGAACGGTTAAATTTGAACAAGCAGTTAGCCTTCGGTCTCGTTGTCGTTTACCTCACCGTAACAACTGAAATCGCTAGTCGAAGCAACCATAGTTGGCGAGCTTGGCATTTTTCGGGTAGCAGTGCGCACATCCCACTGTTTCTGCGAGATCGCTCGATCCGCTGTTAGCCGCGTCATTGCGATCGACGCATTGCCACTACTCCGCACGGCGTGCCCCATGTGATAGAGCCGGCACTCTGGCTTTTTCTGGCGGCTGATTGTTCAACGCTTTTCGATCGACACGCCTTCCTGCCATTCCGCGTTGATTCGTGGCCTGCAAAATTGGAATGTCTCTTTTGGCGGCAGATCCAGTATCAGTGCAAATAGTCTTGAGCGACCTGGTTCGAGGTTTACAAACACAATTGCTGCAAAGGTTTATTCATGACCAGATTCAAGCGGGTTTCTATTCTTAGCGGCATCATTCTGCTCGCGGCGGCCGGGGCGTTTTTCACTCGGCATACCTGGTCCAAATGGATCGCATCGGAGAATGTTGCTACCGCTGCGGCGGACAATACGTCACCTCCGATCCAGGATGCCAAGGTCCTGAAGCTGAGCGACCAGGGTCGCAAGAATCTGGGGTTGGTTTCGAAACCAGCAAAGCCTCAGGTTTATTGGCGAACGATTGAGGTGCCTGGAACCATCGTCGATCGGCCAGGCTGGTCGGATCGCGGCGTGACCTCACCTGCTGTCGGAGTTGTCACTGAAGTTCATGCGTTTCCAGGCGACACAGTCGAACCAGGCGACCGCTTGTTTACGCTGCGGCTGTTTAGTGAATACCTGCAAAATACACAATCGGAATTATTCAAAGCCACTCGCGAAATCCAGTTGATCACCGAGCAGCACGCGAGGCTGGAAGGATTCGTGAAGTCTGGTTCCATCCCGGAATCCAAACTGATTGAACTCGACAGTCAGTTGCGGCGACAGGCCACACTAATTCAATCCTACCGACAGGATTTACTGACACGGGGCCTCAATACGGAGCAGATCGAACGTGTCGCTGAGGGGACATTCGTTTCGACAATCGATGTCGTTGCCCCCCCGGCAATTGCCCCGGCAAGTCAGTCAGGCGACATAGAGCGGGTCGCCTTCCAGGTGACAGGGACTGATTCAGAAAGATTGGCCTACGAGATTCAGGAACTCAATGTCGATCTTGGCCAGCAGGTGCAGGCTGGTCAATTGCTTTCAACTTTGGCGAATCACCAGGCGCTCTTCCTTGAAGGACACGCATTCAAGCGTGAAGCGTCGTTCCTTGCCAAAGCCGCTGAGAATAAGTGGCCCGTTCGATGCACTTTTGCAGAGGACGACGACGTTGATTGGCCAGCGTTTGATCAAACGCTGGAAATCCGACACCTCGGCAACTCAATTGACCCCGCCAGTCGAACATTCAAATTCTTCATTCCGTTAAACAACCAGTCCAGGTCGTATGAGAAGGACGGCCATACATTCATTGTCTGGCGGTTCCGGCCAGGGCAGCGAATTCGCCTGCAGGTTCCTGTTGAGGAACTGAGCAACGTGCTCGTTGTACCATCGGAGGCAATAGTTCGGGAAGGACCGGAGGCCTATGTATTTCAGCAGAATGGAGATCTGTTTAATCGGCTTCCAGTACATGTTCTGCACGAAGACCGACTGCAAATTGTTTTGGCCAACGATGGCAGTGTAAAGCCAGGGTTGTACCTGGCACAGAGTGCCGGGGCCTCACTCAATCGCGTGCTGAAAGCTCAGGCCGCCAGCGGAATGCGGGCTGATGTTCATGTTCATGCAGACGGCACGGTACATGCCGCTCACTGATTTTTGAATTGCGATTTGCGATTTTGGATTGGAGGTATAGCAATGGATGAGAATCTGCTGAAGCAGCGAACAAAACAGTTTGCTTTGCGGGCCATGAAGCTCGTCGGAGCGTTGCCGGAGTCGATGGTTGGGCGGACGATTGGAAATCAATTGGTTCGTTCGGCGACGTCGGTTGGGGCAAATTATCGATCTGCATGTCGAGGCCGCTCGAAGCCGGAGTTCGTCGCCAAACTGGGCATCGTCGTTGAAGAAGCAGATGAATGCGGTTACTGGCTCGAACTTATCATCGACGGCGAGTTAATGAAAAAGTCTCTCGTCGAATCACTCCTCACCGAAGCGAACGAACTCACCGCCATCATGGTCGCCTCCCACAAAACCGCCCAGTCTTCAATCCAAAATTCCAACTCAAAAATCCAAAATTAGCCATGCTCAACTCTATAATTCGCTTTGCGCTCCGATACCGCATGCTGGTACTGGTCATCAGTCTGGTATTGATGGTCTATGGATCGTATCTCGCCACGCAGATGCCGATCGATGTGTTTCCCGACCTCGATCGACCTCGAGTCATCATCATCACGGAATGTCCAGGGCTGGCTACTGAGGAAGTCGAAACACTTGTCACTCAGCCGATTGAGATTGCATTGTTGGGGGCGAGTGGCGTACAGGCGGTTCGGAGCCAGTCCACGGCCGGACTCAACGTGATCTATATCGAATTCGACTGGAACACTGAGATTCGTTCGGCGCGGCAGACGGTTCAGGAGCGGTTGACGACTCTTGGCAGCGTATTGCCAGAGGGAATATTGCCGCAGATGACTCCCCCGGCCTCGATCATGGGACAGATTGTTGTTGCTGGCCTCTACCGCCAGCAAGGACCGAACGGAGGTGAACTCTACCCATTGCCCGGGACGGATTTGCTTGTCGAGCTGCTGATTGACGATCTGAAACTGCCTGAGGACGACGAGTATTCGATTGATGATTTACAACTGACGATTGACAACGGCGGCGCAACATCAACCAAGGACGTCGAATCCAGAATTCACGTTTGGCGTGTCGCAGATCGCCACCACCATGACACGTGGCAGGCAGTCACATTTTCGATTGAAGATTCAAAAATCGTCATCGACGTCGCCCAAAATCAAAAACTAAAAATCGAAACGCAAAAACCACTCTTTATTTCAACTGCGGCTCGCCAGATGGCACTCCGAACAATGGCCGACTGGGTTATTCGACCTCGACTGCTGAAAGTGACAGGGGTCGCGGAAGTTTTTCTGCTGGGTGGTGATCGCAAGCAGTATCAGGTGCTTATTGATCCAACGGCGCTCATCGAATACGACGTTACCCTGCAGGAAGTGGAACAGGCTCTGAAGGAAAGCAACATCAACACCAGCGGCGGATTTGCTGTTAAGGGCGAAACCGAACGGCCCATTCGTATTCTTGGCCGATTGGGGCCAGATGCTTCGCGAGTGCTTGAGGATCTTCGAAAAATCCCGGTCAAGGTCCATGCCGAGCGGTCGATTCTGCTGGGACAAGTGGCAGAACTTGTCGAAGGTGGCCAGTTCAAACGAGGCGACGGCAGCGTGAATGGCCGACCGGGTGTTGTGTTCACGGTTGTTAAGCAGCCGCATATTGATACGCGATCGCTTACGGACAGCCTGGCTGCCGCGTTTGACGAAGCCGAAGCGTCGTTGCCCGCCGACATCGTGATCAATTCGGAGTTGTTCCGACTCAAGAATTTCATCGACCGCGGCATCTTCAATGTGGGTGAAGCTCTTGTTATCGGAGCTTTCCTGGTAGTAATCATTCTGTTCCTGTTTCTGCTCAACTTTCGTACGACATTCATCACGCTCACGGCCATTCCTCTTTCACTGGTCATCACGACACTGGTCTTCCGCTTGTGGGGGCACATTTCAGGGACGCATCTTTCCATAAATGTCATGACGCTGGGTGGAATCGCCGTGGCAATGGGTGAACTCGTGGATGATGCCATCGTGGACGTGGAGAACATTTTTCGCCGATTGAAGGAGAATAACGGTCTCAGTCATCCAAGGTCTTCGCTGGTTGTTGTGTATGAAGCGAGCATAGAGATCCGCAGTGCAATTGTTTTTGGAACGGCGGTCGTGATTCTGGTCTTCCTGCCTTTGTTCGCATTGTCTGGCGTTGAGGGACGATTGTTTGCTCCGCTGGGTGTCGCCTACATCGTTTCGATTCTGGCGTCGCTTGTTGTGTCTCTCACGGTGACGCCGGTTCTATCGTGGTACTTGCTGCCCCAGTCCAAAGCGACGCACGCTGAGCATGATGGTCGCCTTCTGCGCGGTTTCAAGTGGGCAGCCAGCTACCTGATTCGCTTGAGCATGGAACGGCCAATTCTGTTGATGACTTTTACGTGGCTGTTGGTGGCCTATGCAGGCTGGGAACTTTCAAAGCTTGGTCGCGACTTTCTTCCCCAGTTTGATGAAGGCAGTGTACAGATCAATCTGACGTTGCCCCCAGGTTCGTCGCTGGATGCATCAAATCAAGTCTCTCGCGTCATTGATAAGAAGTTGCAGCAAATGCAGAAGTCCGATCAGAACCCTGACGGGGCAATTCTTCATTTTGTACGGCGAACCGGACGAGCCGAAATGGACGAACATGCGTCACCAGTCAATGCGGGCGAGTATATCCTCAGCATGAATCCCAACGTCCACAGTGATCGCGAAGCCATTCTCAAGAAGTTGCTGGACGAACTGGGCGAAGAAGCCCCGGGGGTAGATGTTGAAGTTGAGCAGCCATTGGCGCACCTGATCAGTCATATGGTCTCCGGCGTCTACGCACAGATTGCCATTAAGATCCATGGTGACGATCTTGACACCCTTCAACGGCTGTCAGAACAGGTCAAAACGACTCTGCAATCGGTGCCCGGCGTCACTCCTCCGATTATTGAACCGATTCGACAAACAGAAGAACTACACATCCAACTACGATCTGACGATCTGGCCTTTCATGGTGTGACCCGAGCCTATGTCGCGCAGGTTGTGCAAACAGCACTTCAGGGAGAAGTTGTTTCTCAAGTGCTGGAGGGCCAGCGACGCTTTGATCTGTTGGTGCGACTGGAAGAAAACTATCGGACAGACTATGCGAATCTTGGTCGCCTGCGTATTGACCTGCCGGACAATCGAGGACAAATCGAATTGCGTGAACTGGCAGATATTGGTGAAGGTTCCGGCCCTAACGCGGTCAATCGCGAAAACGCCCGCCGCCGAATCGTCATTCGCTGCAACACTCAGGACCGCGACCTTGCAAGCGCTGTTGCCGAGATTCAGGAGCGTGTGAATAAGCAAATCGTTCTCCCGGAAGGTTACTTTGTGGAATATGGTGGACAGTTTGAGAGTCAGCAGAACGCCACGCGTACCATCGGAGTGCTGGCAGGAGTTTCAGTTGTCGGCATGTTCATCGTGCTGATGATTCTGTTCCCATCAGTTCGCGTGGTTCTGCAGATTCTGAACGCATTGCCGACCGCCTTCATCGGCGGAGTACTTGCGCTCGTGATCACTCAACAATCATTGACTGTTGCCAGTCTTGTCGGCTTTATTTCGCTGGGTGGAATAGCCGTGCGTAACGGAATCCTGCTGGTCACCCATTACTTTCATCTGATGAAGGCAGAGGGTGAAGAATTCACCCAGGACATGGTCCTGCGGGGCAGTCTGGAACGACTTGCTCCCGTGTTGATGACGGCACTGACAGCAGGGATCGGGCTTGTGCCGCTGGTTCTGGGCGGGCAGGAACCGGGCCGTGAGATTCTTTATCCGGTCGCGACGGTCATTCTGGGTGGTCTCGTCACTTCGACGTTTTGTGAGTTCCTGATTCACCCCGGGCTCTTCTGGAAATTCAGCGGTCGGGATGCGGTCAAGCTGGCAAAGATGAGTGACTCCGCAGATGAATTTGGACAGGCTCATGAGTGAGTCTGGTTTTGCACCATATGGTGGCTTCGGCTTGTCGTCCGGTGCCAGTTTCAATCTTGCTTGCACCGGGAACGGTGGGAGCACTTTTTCGCAGGGAGTTCGTTAAATGAAGAAGTATCGTATTTTGTCAGCTGCCGTCGCCAGCCTGGCAACTGTCAGTTTGTCCATCGGATGTCAGGATCAGGCTGTTCCAAACTCCAAACCGCCTGCTGTGGCCCCAGCCGCGGCAGCCACCGAGCATGGGCATGAACATGCCGAAGGTGAAGCTGAACATGGCCACGGTCATGGAACCGGGCCACACGAAGGCACGCTGGCCGATTGGGGAGGCGGCAAGTATCACGTTGAATTCACCGTAGATCACGACAAGCAGGAAGCCACTATCTATGTCCTCGGCAGCGATGAAAAATCAGCGACGCCAGTAAAGGCAGACAAGGTTCTGCTAAACATAGGCGATCCGGAACTGCAGGCCGAACTGGTGCCCGTACCACTCGACGGGGAAACCGCCGGTCTTTCTTCTCGCTTTGTCGGCAAGCACGAGAAACTGGGCATCGTTCAGGAATACGCCGGAACGATCAGTGCCGAAATCGATGGTACACCGTACACCGGAGACTTTAAGGAAGAGCCTCACGGACACGACGATCAAAAGTAGTCGCGTTAAAGCCGGCAGTCAACGGGCAGTTCGAATCTCTGACGCAACGGAATGCGTCAGAGTTGCTTTCACTTTTTCTTACGGCAATCGACACACATGCTTTCCCTCATCATTCGGTTCATTATTCCGGCGCTAATCATTCTGATCGTTTCAGAGCTGGCTCGTCGATCACCTCGGCTCGGCGCGTTGTTACTGACATTGCCGCTAATCAGCATCCTGGCATTTGGTGCCGCGTGGTTGAAAGATCATGATTTGAAGAATGTCTCACGTCTGGCCCGAGAGACATTGATTCTGGTGCCGCTTGGACTTCCATTCTTCCTGCCGCTGGCTTTTGCTGAGAAACTCGCCTTGGCGATTCTGGGCAGCGATGACTATCGGCTTCCTGTTTGCATCCATCAGCATCGGGATCTGGCTCGTTTACGGACCAGAGTGAGGTGTTTTGTCAGTTGATCGGAATTCTGCGGCCACCCTGCCGGAGAACTGCAGTGTAATTATTGAAATGTGTGAGGCTTTTCGGGCTGATTTGTCGTCGGAGTGTGACTGTAAATCTCACTTGGTCCTGGAATTCGGTAACATACTTCAGTATGAATTTCTTCATCACTACTACGTTATTCACGATCACGGCCCTCGCAGAGATTGTCGGTTGCTATCTGCCGTATCTTTGGCTCCGGGAAGGGAAGTCGAGTTGGCTATTGCTGCCAGCGGCCTTGAGTTTGGCGTTGTTTGCCTGGCTTTTGACACTGCATCCAACAGCAGCTGGTCGTGTCTACGCGGCATACGGTGGGGTCTATATCACCATCGCAATTCTGTGGCTCTGGGTTGTCGATGGTATCAGACCGAATCGTTGGGACTTACTCGGCGTGGCAGTTTGTTTAGTTGGAATGAGTATCATCATGTTGTCACCGAAAACCTGATCGGACTCAAACTTCCCAACCAGCAAAGCAATCCGGGTCTGGTGGCCCTGAACGCGGTTTTGGTCGGGATGTCCGTGAGACTTCGCACATCGGAATTCATTGCGTTCGGCTACTAAGGCAGCTGTATGAAAAGCCCGTGCGAACTCGTCAGCGTTAGGGCAGCGGGTGCGGCTGTGTGATCGGGCCTTCGGGGCCATGAACAAAGTTGGAATACGGCAACTGCACAGGAACTGTGGCGCTTCCGTCTGCGAGCGGAACTTCTCTTATCACACTCGTGATCGGAACGTTTGCGTGAATCGGGAAGTCGCCTATTTCCCGCCCAGTGTCCGAAACCCAGCCCAGGTAGCGGCCGGTATTCAGATCGGAGGATTTTTGAATCGCATCTTCCACATCGGGATCCGTCCGAGCTTCGACTAGTTGGTGATAGAGCGTTGCTACAACATTCTTCCACGGTTCATTGAACACGGGGATACCGTTCGTGGCTCCATTTGCAAAGCGTTGCGAATAAACATCGACTGAAAAATAGATTCTTCCGCCGTCAGCGGTCACAACAGATCCATGATAACCCCCCAACCCTTTTACGGAGTCAACTTCATCACCTTTCGGCACAGTGTCCAAAGTCTCAAACGTTTGGGCATTGCTGGTTTCGCGTTTCGCATTCGCGGCTCCGCTATCTGTTGTGAGAAC
>JANOUN010001529.1:0-2855 GCA_031416875.1 Planctomycetota bacterium
CGAAGAATCTTAACCGCGAATGTACGCGAATAGACGCGAATGAAGACAGTGAATCAACAGCCGAAGCAGCCCGCTTACCGACTTCCGATTCATCAGTGATCATTCATTGCTTCGAAACGAAAATCCTTGCGCTGCCCGTGATTATTCGCGTACATTAGCGGTTGGATTGTGTTTGGCCATACTGCGGACATATATTTTCCCGTCAGCCCCTATCACACCAAACCGCCATGGCACACGCCTATGCCTTCAGCATTTGCTGCCAACATTCCGATGTTATCGGAACTTGACGAGGCCGCCGGAACCGAAGACGGCCTCGATCCGCTGGGTCTCGCCGCCATCGTAGATCGACTGGCGACCTTGAAACCATTGAACGCTGAGTATGAAACACACACGCGACGAGCTTCCACACACAAAGCCCGCAACCGTACCCGACTGTGTTCGGTTGTCGAGTGATGTGGTGCTGTTTGATTGGCAGAGTGACGCGATCCAGAAGTGGCGTACAGGCGATGATCACGGGCCGTACCGTGGCACTCTGGAGATCTTTACCGGCGGCGGGAAATCACTCATCGCGCTGTCGGCATTTGCCCATGTGAGTGCCAGTGCACCAAATACCCGCCTCGCCATCGTTGTTCCCAGCGAAGCCTTGGCGCGGCAATGGGTGGGTATTCTGCAGCGAGACACGACCCTTACAAAATCTGAGATCGGCATGCTCGGGGCCGGAAAGAAGGACAGCTTCGACGGGAAACGAGTACTTGTGGCGGTCCTCAACTCCGCAGCTCGAAAGCTTCCGGATATCGCGAGTGGCGTCTCGCCACTGATGCTGGTTATTGATGAGTGCCATCGAGCGGGTGCCGCCTCCTTTTCAAAGGTGCTTGAGACTAGAGCGGAGTATCGACTCGGTTTGTCGGCGACACCATCACGCGATGAGGTCGATGATGCGGGGCTTCCACTGAGTTACGACGAGCAGGTTGTCGGTCAAAAGATTGGCTCGGTGGTCTTTCGGTTCGGACTTCGTGAAGCACGCGAGATGGGATGGCTGCCCAATTACACTGTCCATCATCATGGTGTCCGGCTGGACGAAAATGAACGAAGCGAGTACGAGAGAATCAGCAGAAAAGTTACCGATGCAGCAGACCGGCTCACTTCCAGCGGCGTCCAATCGTCTCAAGCGTGGTTGCTCGCTGGCAGAGGTGGAGATATTGGACCGTTGGCACAGGCTTACATCGGAGCTCTAGCGTCGCGAAAGGATTTCCTGTATCGAGTGTCGGAACGGGGGCGTGTTGCGGCGCGCGTGGTGCAGGAGTCGCTCCAGCGGGAGATCAGGCCGAAGATCTTGTTGTTTCACGAACGTGTGTCCGAAGTTGAGGCACTTTTTGCAGAACTTCAGTCCAGTATTCCAACAGCGAGAATTGGGATCGAGCATTCCGGACTTGCGGCAGCCGCCCGACGAAATGCACTTGCAAACTTTCGGTCCGGTAAGCTTGATCTGCTTGTCAGCGTGAAGAGTCTGGTCGAAGGAATTGACGTACCGGATGCGGATATCGGAATCTCGGTCGCATCTTCATCGAGTGTGCGCCAACGGATTCAAACACTTGGCCGTGTCCTGCGTCGTCGGTTCGACGGTGTGGTCAAGAATGCTGAAATGCATGTCATCTATGTACATGACACGGTAGACGAATCGATTTACGGCAAGGAGGATTGGTCGGATCTGACCGGGGCCGATGCAAATCGTTATTGGTTATGGCCATTAGATCCAGCCCTGCCGCCTTTATCGCAGCCTGAGCCACCTCTAAAACCGCGGCCGACCGAAGATGCTGAGTGGAAGCGTTTGGGAGAATGTGTTCCTACCGAGCCGGCGTTGTGGCACGGTGAGCTTCCGAGCTATGAATTCTCCGTCGATACGCGCGGAAACGTCAGCGCGAGCGATGGTTCATTGATCGAGAATCCTCAAGGCGTCAGCGAGATGGTTGAAAAGGTTCGCGGTCGTCCGGGTGGCAGATTCCGCGTTACCCCGTTGCACAATCTGGTCATCGTATTTGGGGAGTTCGGTAAAGGAATGGCGGCCTTTGTAGCTGGGCAAGTCCGCGATCCGCTGCGTCTGCGAAAGACGCAGACCAACACTCCCGCAGAATTTGACGTTGGACTGCTGTCGCCTGGGTCGGTTTACCCGGGCCCGCAAGACAAGACGAAAGGGACTTTCAAATTTCGGCAGAAGAAAGGCGGAGTCATTGAGCGACGACTTCGAGATTTGTTTCATTTTGCAGTTATTGAAGGCAACAAAGATCCACTCGCCTTGAACGGACGGAAATGCTTGACGGCGTGGAAGTCGGTAAGCAAAGAGGGATTCAGTTTTTTCGTGAATCAACTTGATCACGCATGGTATCGGGCTGAAGGTGAGGCCCGATTTCTGGCCGCCGTACCGGGAGGATTTCTTTGGCCCGATGGCACGGCGAGCCCTCCTGTCAGCGTTAAACCCCACACTCCGAATGAGAAGAAATCATGATCAATGATAATCAACGCACGTGGGCACTTGCGATGAACCTTGAGTATCGGAAGGAGTTCAATCGACTGCAACGAAAGTATCAAAACCAGATTGCCCGAAAAACTCAGGATCTGATGATTGATCCCGCGCCCGGAGGAAGCCGTACACAGCTCAAGCAGTACGATGGCCTCTGCCGATTGCGAGCCGGGGAGTTTCGAATCATCTACGCCTACAACGAATCCGTCGTTGAACTGCTGAGTCTTCGACGGCGCAACGAAGGCACTTATGACGATCTTGATCAACTGGAAGTTCAACAGTTTGAGGCGTTTCGCCGTGTTGCAGGTGCTCACCCCGTAAGTCACAGCAGCCCCGT
>JANOUN010001530.1:0-1818 GCA_031416875.1 Planctomycetota bacterium
AAGAACAGGCCGATGCGGCGAAAAACTTCGCGATCTGACGGGTCGCCATCATCGACACCGGACGCCACACACACCTGACCGTTGCCGTTCAGATCCAGCACGGAATTGAACGGATCGACGATACAGTCCTGCACGGTATTCAGCACCGTCGATTCCCCGATGCCCCCGTTGACGACATAGCTCAGATCTCCTCGACCGTCGGCCGAAATATCCGACGGACACGCCAGAACTTTGACATGCGTTTCCGCCAACACCTGGTTTGCGGGATAAGTCAGCAAGTGCTGATGATCCCAGCGATCCGCAAGATCCGAGCGATCGATCCAGCCCAGAATTTCGACGACCCAGTTGTGATGCGGCCCCGGATTGTTCTTATCCGGCCCACCCCAATACGCCGCCGCCGGAAACCGTTTCTTCGTCTCCGTCGCATTCAGCAAAGCCAGCGACAGATTCTTCACGTTGTTCAGACACTCTGTCCTGCGAGCCGCCTCGCGAGCACTATTCACCGCTGGAAGTATCAACGACATCAGCAACGCAATAATGCTGATCGACACCAGCAATTCGATCAACGTAAACCCACATCGCCGTCCAATCGCTCCCAATGGTGTGAACCTAAGGCGAGCGGGGGATGTCAATCCCCTGATATTTGTCTTGAACCAAAGCAAATCAGGGGACTGACGTCCCCCGCTCGCCGTTCGAAATCCGTGATATCCACGCCATTGCATCTTCCTTCCGGCGAGCGGCTGGGCGTCAGCCCTCCGTGTCGTTGCTCTCATTTTCCTCGGAGGGCTCACGCCCTGCCGTTCGCGTGAACGAATCATTTCGCAACCTCCACGCCTGCGAGCGCCAGCTGCCTGCGATGCATTGGTCATTGAGATTTGAGCATTGGTCATTTGAGTACCTCCGCCTCCTCCGCCAACAACTTCGCCCGCACCCGAGCCGCATCTTCCTCGGTGATGTGATAGATGTAGATCGAATACCCGATCATATCCACCGGTTCAAAGTTGTCGAGAAAGTAAGTGAAGTTTTCCGTCGATGAAGACCATTCACCGTTCCCTTCCGGCACACTGAAATGCAGACCCTTCAACATGCAGACACTCACTGCATACCAGCCGGGTTGCGGCCCACGCAGACCGTCTTTGCTGACAATCTCCGGCTTGCCCTTCACGAACGGCACTGGCAATGAGTACTTGAGTCCGATGTCTTTCGGATCGAACATCGTAAACATCGCGGCATTTAGCGGAGCAGCTTCAGGATGTTTTTCCTGCCACCACTTGAGCATCAGGATATCCTGACCCCAATCGATATTACTGTTCACCAGCCACTTGTGTCCGTTCTTCGGCCCACCCGCGAACTCGTTGAAATACGACATCCAATGCGGAGCAAACCACAGCACCGCAACCGCCTGCCATGTCAGACACGCATACGAAAACCATTTCCAGAATTTCCCCAGCGTCACAGTTCGAGCCGCAATGATGAACAGAAACGGATATGCCGGCAGCACGTACCGCATATGATGATTGAATCCGGTCTGCGATGACACCAACCCGAAGATCAACACCGGCGGCAGGACAATCAGCCACCATTCCCGGCACCCCTCTTTCGTCCACCGTTTCCAGTTCCACAGCCCGTGCAGCACGCTGCCATACAGCATCAACTGAAACCCAATCGGTTCCTTCACGAGAAAGCCAATGAGGTAGTAATACCACCAGCCACCGTGCTTCCATTCCCCCATCAAGTAAGAGCGATTACCGCGCTCAAAATCGTGTTTCTGAATGTCGATCCCCTGAACAAAGCACTGTGGAAGCGGAACCGGAACCC
>JANOUN010001531.1:0-2938 GCA_031416875.1 Planctomycetota bacterium
TAGCCGAGGGTTGTGCAATCGGTCAGCACCGGCGGCTAGCGCCTTGCCGCTCACAAAACCTCAAATCTGACCGCGCGGAGTATAAACGATGGCAAGCTGGAAGCTTACCCCACGTAGAAATTCAGAATCAATCAATACCCCGCAAGATCAAATCCCTTTTAGTTTCTCCAGCAGTTCTCGCTTCTGAAGATCCTTCATCTTCTGCATCAACTCCTCAAGTTTATCGTTGATGGCCTTTCCTTCCTTCAGCAATTCGTGGAATTCGGCCATATCCCGGACGTTCTCCAGAATCACTTTCAATGACGTAATAACGTCCGAAACCTTTTCACTGGAACGATTTACCAGCGTTTCTGTGGGCTGTGACTCCATCGCCGCCACACGAAATGCACTCACCGCTCGATCTGCGATCGGCATCATTTCGCCTGAGACGTTCTGCAGCGGGCGGACGATTAAGGCTCGCATGTCCTCTGCCTGCTGTTGCGGCGGAATGGCATTGTTCTCCAACTGCTGCACAATTTCCTCAAAGCCCTCCACGATGGAATTGAGTTCATTGGTCTGCCGACGCAGATTGTTTCCGCTGCGAGTCGAAGACGTATTCAGACTGGCACGATCTTCCAGAGTTGCCGATGTGCCTGCCGCATCCACACGCCTCGCGACATCAGAATGAAACTGCAGGTCGTCCCGTACTTCTTCCAGCTGTGCGATGATTTCTTCGAACCGGTTTCGCAAGGCAATTTCGCGAGTATACAGCAGCGACAACAGTTCTTCGTTGCTCACAATGCGAAACAGCAGCGGTTCACTGCGTGTCGCGGCCGATGTCGGCATGCGGTTGTCATCCGCCGCCACGACTGACAATGTCATCGTCTGGCCTTCAGAAAGTTCCAGCGGCTGCAGGTCGAAAATCTCGAATGGTTCATTATCACTTCGCTGCAGGTCGAAATCGGTCGCATTGGTGGCTGGTACCTGACGAAAAGGTCGCGGTCGCCATGTGGATTCGTCATCCACCAGAAATTCGAATCCTGCGGACCTCAATCCATAATCATCGCGGATACGGCCTGCCACGGGAATGCGGGCCATTCGCGTGACCGCGTTTCCGACGCCCTTCATCTGAGCGACCACGATCGGTGGAGCGTCCGGAATTCCCTGCACACGCAGAGTTTCGGGACTCGCCGACATCACATCATCGTCGTCATGCAGAAAGAACCTCAAATTCGCGCTGGATGGGATCTGCAGGATGGAATTGTCTGTGGCGATCGTCGTTGTTGCGGTGGGCTCTGCCGCATCACCGGCCGTCGTCGTCATTTCGGGCGGAACAATCATCATGCGTGCCGTGATCGTGCGTCCGTCGCCGGAAAGCAAAGGTCCACTGCCTGAGTTCGCCGACGTCTGTGCGTCCCGCAACAGCAATCGCGATGAGTCACGATCCCCCGACAATTCAAACTGATCCGAAACAATCCGCACGGCCTGCAGCGGCTTGCTGCTGGTCGCAACCAGCTCAAATGACGTCCCGATCGGCAACTGCACTTCGCTGCCCGTGATTGTCAATGTGCGTTCCCGAAGCTGATTCCATCCCGTGTATTCCGGATACGTACACAACAACTGCACTGCATCAATCCCCGGAGGGTTCACGACTTCGATCCGGTAGGGAACCCGCGTGCGATAGTCGCCCGCGAGTAATTCAATCTCGACGGGTTCCTGCAGTCGCGTCACGACGAATCGAAACGTGCGTTCAGACGACGCGGAGACATATGTACGACTCCGCGATCCATCAACACGAATCACATCAACTCGCACACGATCCGGAACAACCCACAACTGCCCTGCCCGTGGTCCGCCATTCGGAACCGTCATTTCCAGTTCCAGATCTGCTCCGCGCGGATGTCGATATGTCATTTGTTCATTGTTCGTCTGAAACGCGATGCGTCGGTCGCCCGGTTGAGACACCGCATGCAGGACAAGATCCGACGTTCGCTGATGATAGATTTCGTCGCATCGCACGAACGCACTCCACCAGCGCGTCAGACTCTGCGGACTCACGATACCAACGCACACCACTGACAGCATCAGGCCACCGGACATCAATCCGAGTCGTTTCAGACTGGAGGTATCAAAGACATCTTCCGCTGCCACATTGCCGGCGAGTGCTTCCGCTTCCCGCGCAGACCGTTCGAGCATAGGCCTGACCAGCGGACCTTCGTCAGGGATTCCGTGCGACGATTCGACGGTCGTAATCAGGCGATCCTGAAACTGCGGAAATCGTCGTTCAACGAGCAGCGCGATGTCGGAATCTCGCAGACGCCGGATCAGGGGGAAAATGACGCGCGTCGCCAGCAGCAGCAATCCGCATGGCAACAGTACCGCCAGCAGAATCGCGCGAAGTCCGACAGGAAGTTCCAGCTTTTGCAGTTGAAACCAGCCAGCATCCAAAGTGGTCGTCGTCCAGAACACGACCGCCGCACAGCATACGACAAACAACAATCCCGAGACCATTGAATCCCGTCGCAGCCGCAACCGGACGCGACGCAGCAATCCTCGAATGGAAGTCGGTAAAGTAATACGAGCGGCAGTATTCGATGACGGCATGTGAAAACGAAATAAGAGAATCGAAGATACGTGAAACGGTCGCCGTTATAAAAGTCATTGCGATCCTCGCGAAGTATAAGGCTGCAGCGGGAAAACAGTCTACCCACACCATCCCGATGCGGAAGCGAGGAAACAATTTCGCCCTTCCTCGCCCGCGCGTCGGGTTGCGATAGAACCTGGCTGCCACTGCTGCTGTGCCCTTCTTCCAGCACCCACGGCTGGCCAGTGTGTGGAATTGTAGGGTGTGACAAGCGCCAGCGCAGGCACACCATGTCTGTGATTCGGTGTGCCTGCGCGTTGCTTGTCACACCCTACAGTTTTGTGCATGTTCAGTAATTGGCCGACCGTGTTCCGG
>JANOUN010001532.1:0-4837 GCA_031416875.1 Planctomycetota bacterium
TGTTGATTTAATACCAACCCGAAGCGCCAGCGAGGCTGAAATGGCTGAATTCCTCGCTGGCGCTTCGGGTTGGTATGACTATCAGCCCCAACAATCTCTAAATCAACAGGCGGCATGCATGCTGTGGATGGTGGAGTCACGACATCACAAGGCCGCCAGGCCGCGACTTGAGTCGTTCGGAAAGCCGAGGCATCAGGCCATATGACAGAGCCAGGAGTTTGATGGGATGAATCGTCGGTATGGGAGCTGCCTGTTCCATCTGCATACGGGAGGAACTGCAATCTGTGACGCCTGCGTTGGCATCGATGGTCTGCATTTCACGGATGAGTTCAGCACCGATTTCAATCGACTTTTGGAAATTCGCCGCCGCAATTCCGAACGTGCCAGCCATTCCCGAGCAGCCTTTTTCAATTGCCACCACCTTGAGTTCAGGAATCAGCGCCAGCAGTTCCAGCATTGGCGTGCCTTTTCGCAGCGCTTTCACATGGCACGGTGTGTGCCACACAATCCGCATGGGCAGCGGTGCAAAGTCTCGCTTGAGCAAGCCACGTCGATGCAGATCTGCCAGAAACGAACCGGCATCCGTCGTCTGCTGTGCCACAATTCCGGCGTCGTCGTTTTGCACCAGCATCGGGTATTCCTGAGTCAGGCACAGCGCGGCAGTCGGTTCGGTGCAGACGATGGCGTAACCTTCTCGGGCCGGTTCGATCAATTCGCGGATATTCTGTTCCGCAAGCGTGCGCGCACCGGCAAGATCTCCGTTGCTGAACATCGCCATCCCGGATACCGTCTGAGCCGGCGGAATGAACACGCGATAGCCGTTATGTTCGAGGACTCGGACAAACGCTTCGGCAAGCTCCGGATCGTGATGATTGGCAAAGTAATCCACAAAATACACCACAGTCGGTTTGTTGCTGCCCGGCGCGCCGGAATTTTGATTCCTCAGCACGCGCTGCGATTCCATGAACAGTGTTTGCGTAAATCGAGGAAGGCGTCGCTGCGCCGAGATGCCCAGAACTCGTTGCAGGATTCTGCGAAATATGGAATTGTTCAGCAGGCGATTTGTGACAAACGACACACGCGACGCCATCCGCGCGTAGGTGTGGACTCGAGACAATAACCATGCCGTCTTGCTGAGCCCATGTGCCTGAACATGCTGAGCGCGAGCTTCAATCAGCAAATGGGGGATGTTGACTTCAGACGGACATTCCAGCTGACACTGTTTGCAGTTGAAGCAACTGGCAAGCAGCCGCGATGTCCCTTCATCCGCCAGTACTTCCTGCACACTGTTTGTACACAAACTGTTGCGAACGACATTTGCCTTGGCACGCGGCGAAACTTCTTCGTCGCCGTTCTCCTCCACAACCGGACACATGCGCTGCGGGCTGACCTGCGTGCGACAGATGCCGCAGCCATTGCACCGTACGGCAGCGTCCGTCGCTTCTTCAGCCGTCCACGCAAGCTGCATGACGGGCAACAGTGACTTTGACTGGACCGTTGAAACGTCATCCTCTAATGGTCGTGTGCGCCTCAAATACTTGACAGTCAGAGAAGGGTCATTGCTGATAATCTTGTCAGGATTCATCAGTTTTTGCGGATCGAATACATCTTTGATCTGTTGAAAGACGCGATACAAAGCACCGTATTGCGTACGAATGAAGGCGGTGCGGGAAAGGCCGTCTCCATGTTCACCTGAAATCGTTCCTCCGAAATCACGAACCTTGCGATACAGATCGCGGGCGATGGCTTCCATCACCGTGGCGTCACCGCGACTGGGAATCGGCATGATAGGTCGAAAGTGGAGCTGTCCGGATGCGGCGTGGGCATACAAGGTCGCCGTGACCTCGTGGCGCTGAAAAACTCGCTGTGCGACAGGCAGAAACTCAGCAAGTCGCTCCGGTGGCACGGCCACATCTTCGACAAACGGCAAAGGCCTGGAATTGCCCTTGAGGCTGGCGAGCAGTGAAACGACTTTCCCAGGCAGAGCCCACAATAGTTCGACATCGTCGTAGCTTGATGCCTGGCGAGTCAATTGAAAATCGATCCGGCGATCATGGAGTAATCGCTGCATATCGTCCAGCCGTTGCAGGACTTCACGTTCACTGAAGCCGGAAAACTCAATGATGAGGCCCGCTTCGGCATTCGGCAGAATGATGTCGCGAAATCTCTGATCGGAGCCGCGTCCCAGACTCAACAGTCTGCGATCCAGCAGGTCGCACGCGCTGGGTTCAAGGGGCAGGATCAACTGCATTGCCTGAATCGCGCCTTCAAGCGAACTGAACATCAGGATGGCGGCAGATCGATTCCTGGGGAGCGGCGCCGTATACAACGTTGCTTCTGTAAAAAGCCCCAGCGTCCCTTCGGATCCCACGAGCATTCGCCCGACGTCGATGCGCGAGTCCTGCAAAATGCCACGCAGCCGATAGCCGCAGCTGTTCCGCAGCAACGGCGGCTGAAGCTCACGGATCAGGGAATCATTTTCGCGCAGGATCTGTTCAAGCTGCTGCAGGAGCAACGCACGTCGAGTGGTCGCTGTCATCGTCGATAGTCGGAGCGAATCTGATTGCGGTGAATCAGACAGGATGACCGCACTGTCACGATTCAGGGATCCTGCATTCGATGGCACCTCTCGCCCCGCCAGAAGCTCGCGGCCCAGTTCTAATCGTTGACCGCCGGAAAGCACGCATTCAATCGACTCCACATGATCCCTGGCTGAACCAACCCGCACCGCATGAGATCCCGCTCCGTCCACTCCCAGCATTCCGCCGACCGTTGTGATGCGGCTGTTTGATGGATCAGGCGCGAAGTAACGACCATGGTCGCGCAACTGTTCGTTGAGTTTCTCACGCACGACACCCGGCTGGACTCGAACCCGATCTTCAGAAATCGACACAATCTGATGCATGTGGCGGGAAAAATCGATCACAATGCCGCTCCCGATCGCCCCGCCGGCAAGTCCGGAACCCGCCCCGCGGGCAACCAGCGGAATGTTGTTGTCGGCGGAGTACGCGGCCAGAATCTCCACATCCAGAGTTCGCCGAGGAAAAGCGACTGCCAGAGGTTCAATTTCATACAGACTTGCGTCGGTTGAGTACGCAGCGACAGCCGCGCGATCGACCCGGAGTTCCCCCTCGATCGCGTCGTTGAGGTCCTCAACAAGTCTTCGACGCCGTTCTTCCACGAATTTCGGTTCTCAGTTGCTCAGTTTCAATGTGTCGCTTCGCGCTGCCCCAGATCCTGTTGCCGATAGCGTTCGGCGGTTTCCAGATTGAAACGCGGATGCTCTTCCTTGATCGTCGTCTTCCGGTGCCGCGCGCCGCAGCGATAACAGACCAGCATGTCCCCCATCATCATATAGAGTACCATGTCAATCAAACCAGCGAGCATCAGAATGCCAATGGCAATCTCCGGTTGATAAAATGCCCAGGCCACACAACTGAGAATGGCCGCAGTCGCCACAAGCGCCAGTCCCAGCGCAGGCGGAAAATCCTTCTGACGCCACAGATCTTCGCATCCACAGACGCGACAGCGGCACAGATGCCCGTCAGCAAAATCTTGACTGCCCTCGTTGCGATTCCATTGACATTCGCCGCAGCGCACAGCGGCGTTCATCGGTTCGGGAGCCGCCAATCGCCGTTTCTGACAGACGGGGCATTGAAAAATGATGTGGGTTGCGATGGCAATGGCCCCTGAAGATGCCCGGAAACCTCAGATGGAACACCCGCAAGTGCCGGAATCTGACTTGTAATGTGGGATAGCGGCGCTGAGCCGCATCGAGCCCACCATTCCCGTATTTTCCTTCAGTACGGTATCCGCAGATCGCGTTCCAGCAAAGCGGCCGTCATTTCGCCCATGAAAACGAGAATGAGCGCGGCAAAGAGTACGCCGGTAGCCGACTGCGTATTGCGGTACTTCAGAATTCTGGCAACAACCACCGCAGTGGCGATTGGCACCAGGATTCCGCCGACAATTCGTACGATCAGCCACAACAGATGAACCACGTCATGCGATGCGAATCCAAACCGAAAAAGCGAAAGCGACGTCGTCAGCAACCGTCCAACCGCAGCAATGGCCAGCACCTTCGTAAACCATGACAGCGGACCGATCGACATTGTCGGGGTCGTGAGATACCAATGCCCCAGCAGCATGCCTGTCAATGTGGCTCCCAAAACTGCCGCTGATGCAACGTCTGACAGCAGAAAACTTAGCGCGTCGACGTTGAATCCGCTCGCAAACGAGGCGGTCACCAGTGAGAGAAGACAGAGAATGGCAATCGCATAAATCGCAATGGCCCCCGGCAGTCGTCGTCCCAACTTCCATACGATATGCCCGCCAAACGCGATGATGGCGGCGATCAACTGCGCGAAGCGAATCAACTGGTTCCCGGCCTGTGTGCGCATGCCGGTTGTCATACCATCGGGAAACGAACTCGTTACCTGCGGAGCGCTGCCCGGCTGCACGAGCAGCACCAGCAGCACACACAGCCCCAGTGCGACAAGCATCTGAATTCGAAAGAAGCCATCCGTCACTTCCTTACGGGGCATCAGCAGCCACATCAGCGCGATCCCGGTGACCAGCTTCAGTATAAATAATTCAATCATGACCGCCCATCACTTGCCATTGATGAGAGCCATTGCTTCAGCGCGGCTGGCGAGGTTATTGCGGAACATCCCGCGGACAGCGCTGGTAATAGTCAACGCTCCTGGCTTTTTGACCCCGCGAATTGTCATGCAGGTATGCTCAGCTTCGATGACGACAATCACACCATGCGCCGTGAGCTCATTTTCAATCAAGTCCGCGATCATGTGCGTCATGCGTTCCTGAACCTGCGGGCGGC
>JANOUN010001533.1:0-5171 GCA_031416875.1 Planctomycetota bacterium
GGCCTCCGCCAACGTCAGTAGGTCCTTTGCCGAGAAGTCCAGCAGTGTACTGAGGTCACGCAATTTGCCCTTTGAAATCTCTTCTCGACGGTAGGCTTCCAATGCCAAGTGCAGAACCTGGCTGACGATCTCGCGATCCGGCTTTCGTTGATCATGACCTTCCAGGTCAACGAGGACCTCCAGCAGTTCCAGATATTGCTTGCCGAAGTGTTCCTTTTCGCGGAGTTCGGTGAGCTCGCCCTCATTGACGATGGACAAACTTTTCACACGGAAGAGTGCTGCCTGGTCGCCGCCTACTCTGACAAAACCTGCACCAAGCCAACCACCGCGCTCTCCACCGACAAGATTTACAAATGGACGTGGGATAACCTCAAGACCCTGATCGGCGGGAGCCGGTGAGACACGATGTCGAGCAACAAGAAGAAGATGGAGCGCAAGCAAGATCGTGAGCGCAAGCGGCGTCAAAACCAGCAGCGTGGCGGCAATGGAGCGGTGCCGCGCCAACTCCTGAAACCGGCACCGCTAGCGGCTGCAACGAGAGGTGGGAATCACGGTATGGCGACAGTAGGTGCGGCTAGGCCCCTGGACATGGAACACCAGTTCAACGGCGACATGTTTGCCAGCACAGAGGACCAGGAACTGGCTCGCGAGGAGTACCCGGATGTTTTTCACGTTCTTGACCACCCAGCCCTGCGGGATGAGTTCCTGCGTTACGACAAAGTGGCGAACACGGCGAAACTGTGGGTCCATCGGGTCGGGCTGGCGGCTGTGGTTCTCGCCGCGGTGGCCCTGTTCGGGTCGGCACTCACGCCAGTGTTCCGGCTGAACCCCGACACGCCGGAAAGAGTGTTTGATGTGCTTTGGTTGGCCGAGGCGGGCGGCATCGCTGGGGTGATTATCGCAGCCGGCGGCATCTTTCTGGCCACGCTGAAAAAGAAGTGGCTGAAAGCTCGGATGATGTCGGAGGTGCTCCGACTGTGGCACTTCCAATCGTTTATCTGCCGGGGGAAGCAGATCGAGTCGTCGTGCGACCGCGGGAACTTGAAGCAACCGGCAGAGTACCAGGAGTCGCGGGACAAGGCATTCCGGGCCTTCCTGCACGAGTGGTCCGGGGCGTTGGACAGTCAACTGACACGGATGGTCGAGCACCCGCAGGCGGGCTACCAAATGCTGCACGACGAGCCCACGAGGTTCGCGCCAGACTGCCCTGTGCTGGAGAAGATCTTCAAGGCATACAGGTCGATGCGGTTCCGGCAACAAGGCAACTACGCGACACACAAACTGGACAAACAGACTGACAAGCCGTTGCGGATTCTCAAGTGGCCGGCGGCTCTGTTGCAGGAGCGGATGCAGGGTCTGGCGTCGTTCTGCCTTTTGGCATCGCTGGGCTGTTCTTTGATCATCGTGATCGGGCACTTGTTCCACTTTGATTTCGCCAACACTATCTGGTTGCCGGCGGGGATTATCGTGTTCCTGATCCTGAACGTCGCCGCGCGAGCCGTCCAGGATGGGCTGGCGGCCCCCGAGGAACTACAGCGGTACAACGACTACGCCGGCAAGATTCATTACTTACTGGAGCGGTTCGATGCGTCGCATGACTCCGCAGAAAAGCTGGAGTTGATGGCCGAAATGGAGCGGGCGGCGCTGGAGGAGCTGAAAGGATTTCTCCGGGCTCACTCCGAGGCGCGGTTCGTGTTGTAGGTTCAGGTTGTCACTGCCGAGATTCTTGGTTTTCACGCCCGAAAAATGGAAGGCGGCTGAAGCAAGGCTGACGACGCGGGTGTATGTGCGTGGGTAGCAAGTCTGGCACGCGTCGATCCGACACTCTGACGTAAATGAAGTGACGCGCCAACCTGCTTCGGTGAGACCGACCGACGCGAGTTGTCACACCGTCTGTAGCTGCATCGGCCACATCGACCGATGCGTCCAAAAGTCGCGTCGGGACCGGCTGATGGCCGCACCGGCACCGGACGACCCAAAAATGGATTTTACGATTTCAGGACGCAAGTCCAGTCAGGGTCTTGCTTTCGGTTCAACGGCAAATGTAGTGCGCCGTGGTGAATTGCGTGCAACCAAATTTCAGGTTCGACGACTCACCACCGCAGCTCGGCTTCCCACCCCCGGATTCCGGCCAGAAAAAGTTCTAACGGTGTCTTGTCGCCCCGTTCGGCACTCAAGGCAAGTCTCCGGACACCGTCCGATGAGGAATCATACTGATCGTTACGAGAGTACGGGGTTTACAAGTTCGCCATGGATGTCTGTCAGCCGGAAATCGCGGCCCTGATACTTGTAGGTCAGCTGTTTGTGGTCCACGCCCATCAGATGCAGGATTGTGGCGTTCAGATCGTGGACATGGACAGGATCCCGGACGATGTTGTAGCAGTAATCGTCTGTTTCCCCGAGCGTCATGCCGCCCCTGACGCCTGCACCAGTCATCAAAACCGTGAAGCAGCGAGGATGATGGTCACGACCATAATCGTCAGCGGACAGGCTGCCCTGCGAATACACGGTTCGTCCGAACTCACCACCCCAGACGATCAGCGTGTCTTTCAAAAGACCACGCTGGTCCAGGTCGTTTATCAACGCCGTCGTGGCCTGATCGGTGTCGCGCACCTGCCCTCGAACAGCATTCGGCAAACCGCCGTGATGATCCCAGCCCATGTGGAACAACTGCACAAAGCGCACATCCCGTTCAGCCAGTCGCCGTGCCAGCAGACAGTTTGACGCGTAACTTCCACTGCGATGAACATCCGGGCCGTAACTGTCGAGCACATGCTTTGGCTCATTGGAAATGTCGATCAACTCCGGCACGCTGGTCTGCATCCGGAACGCCATTTCATACTGGGCAATTCGCGTCTGGATTTCCGGATCGCCAATCGTTTCGAAGTGCTGTTGATTCAGCGCGGACAGTCGATCGAGGGTACTGCGGCGTGTTTGAGCCGACATTCCCTGCGGGTTGCTCAGATACAATACGGCGTCGCCCGAATTGCGAAACTTCACGCCCTGATGCTTCGAAGGCAGAAATCCGGAACCCCACAAGCGATCGTACAGCGGCTGGTCGTCCGGACGTCCGCTGCCGAATGATGTCAGCACGACATACGACGGCAGATTTTCGTTTTCACTGCCCAGTCCATAACTTGCCCATGCCCCGATACTCGGTCGCCCCGCCAGCTGCGAACCTGTCTGACAAAACGTAATGGCGGGATCGTGATTGATGGCTTCGGTGTGCATGGAACGAATCATGCACCACTTGTCTGCCAGCGTCGGCATGTGAGTCAGCGCGTCGCTCATCCACATCCCGCATTCGCCGTGCTGAGCGAAATTGAACACCGACGGTGCCACTGGAAATGTCGACTGACCGCTTGTCATCGTTGTCAGTCGCTGTCCCTGTCGAATCGACGCCGGCAGATCCTCGCCACGCCGTTCCGCCAGCATCGGCTTTGGATCAAACAGGTCCATCTGAGACGGCGCACCGGACTGAAACAGATAAATGATCCGTTTCGCCGCTGGCGGGTGATTTGGAAACTGCGGCAACCCGAGTTCGGGTGCAGCCTGCGCAATGCGGCCAGAATTCATCAGCGTCGCCAGCGCCGTCGCACCGATTGTTGTGGAGCCATGTTTCAGGAACAGGCGGCGATTCAGGGCATCCTGTGTCCGAAGGGCGGACGATAAATCCAATTGAGACATATGTGAACTCTTTGCTTTATGGGATCTGCTTCAATCAAGTTTATTTATTCCGCAGCTGAATTGCCAACGCCGTTGATTGTTGTGCTGCCGTCACCTTGCCTGCGTCCTTCGATGATGCTCACACTCGCATCGGTTGGGACAATCCGGGCAAGCGTGAAGCCGGAGGCTTCCAGGAGCACGCGGTATTCTTCGGCCGTGCGTTCTTTTCCACCGGGCAGCACCATCATGGTGAGATCAAGCAATTTAGCAAACGATGGAGCATTGCCCGGTTCGATGACGCTCTCGACAATCAGCACTCGTCCATTCGCATTCAAAGCCTTGTGGCAGTTACGCAGGATCGTGACCGCTTTGGCGTCGTCCCAGTCATGAATGATGTGCCGCATCAGGCAGGCATCAGCCCTGATCGGAACGGACTCGAAGAAGTTACCCGACAATGTCTGGCAGCGCTGGATCACACCAGCGGATTCCAGACTCGGTTTCGCGCGTGCGATGACGTGAGGCATGTCAAACAGAATGCCCCGCATATTCGGGTAACGATTGAGGACAGCAGCAATGACGGACCCATTGCCGCCGCCGATGTCGGCCATGATTTCGACGTCCGAGAAGTCGTAGGCATCGACCATGGGATTTGTTTCACTGCCATGGACGCTGGTCATTGCCTTATCGAAGATGGAGGCTGAGTCGAGGTGCTCCGAAAGATGTTCAAAGATCGGCTTTCCGAAGACTCTGTCAAAGGCGATCTCACCCGTCTGGACGCTGTAAAGCAAATCGCCCCACGCCCGGTAATGTTCTTCACCCATCATGACCGCCATCGCCCATTGAGATCCGGGCACATCGCTCCGCAGAGACTCCGACATCGGTGTGAGAGCAAATCGTCCGTCTTCCTGTTCCATGAAGATACCAACGCTTGCCAAGGCTCGCAGCAGACGGTAAAGACTGGGCCTGTGTGACTGTGTGGTGCCCGCGAGTCGAGTTAAAGTCTGAGGTCCCTGGCTCAGCTGATCGGCAATTCTGAGTTTCGCGGCAACGTAGATTGCCTGCGAGATCCAATAGCCGCTGATCATCCGGGAAAGCTCTTGGTTTGCTGCGGGTTTGTCCATGAGATTGTCGCTTAAGCAGATTCAGAGATGTACATTTCAGAATTGTAACGCAGATTCCGCACTCGCCGAATCTCGTAAGGTCTGGAAGAAAACAAATCAAATGACAGAACGACGATCTTCTGCCGGACGCATCCGCTGCCCCTGGGCAACTGGAGACCAGTACATCCAGTACCACGATGCTGAATGGGGCGTGCCTGTTCACGATGACCGAGTGCACTTTGAGTTTCTGATCCTTGAGGCGGCACAGGCGGGTCTGAGCTGGGCCACGATCCTCAGGAAGCGGGAGAACTATCGGGACGCATTCGACCAGTTTGATGCCTCAGCGATTGCCCTGTACGACACAGACAAGCAGGCGGCCCTGATGAACAATGCAGGCATCGTGCG
>JANOUN010001534.1:0-4991 GCA_031416875.1 Planctomycetota bacterium
GAGTGTCCAATGTCGTTGAAAATTGTCTTGATGGGGACCGGCGACTTTGCTGTTCCGACGTTTCGCGCACTTTTGAATTCATCGCACGAGATCGTCGGAGTGTTGACGCAGCCGGAGAAGACCGGGAGCGGACATCATCAACATGCAAACCCGGTGAAGGAGCTGGCGGTCGCCGTGTCCGTGCCCGTGTTTCAACCCGAACGCGTCAATCGTCCGGAGATGCTGGAAACACTGCGCTCTCTTCAGGCAGATGTGTTTATCGTGGCGGCGTATGGTCAGATCCTGAGGCATGAACTGCTGGCGATTCCGCGACTGGGCGCGTTCAATCTGCATGGTTCGCTGCTTCCGCGTCACCGCGGTGCGGCTCCTGTGCAATATGCGGTCTGGAAAGGTGATGTTGTCACCGGCGTGACCATTTTTCAGATTGAACTGGCTCTGGATGCCGGACCGATCGTAGGTCGCATCGAAACGCCGATTGGCAGCTCGGAGACGTCCGGAGAACTCATGCTGCGGCTCGCGGAATTGTCGGTGCCCCTGACTCTGGACATAGTCACGAAGCTCGAAGCTGGCACTGCCGAGTTCAAGCCGCAGGACACGGCACTTGTGACGCTCGCGCCGAAGATCCCTCGTGAAGCCGGATTGATCGACTGGTCGAAGTCCGGGCACGACATCGATTGTCACATTCGAGCCCTGCAGCCATGGCCCAGAGCCTCGTCTGTTCTGCAGCGACGCGACCAACCGCCATTGCGTTGTCTTGTGTCGCAGGTTACTGCCATCCCTGACAGCGAAGCGCCTGGGAGAATTGTTGCCCGTGTCTCCGACGCGGGATTTCCCGACAGCGACGTAGCCGCACGCCGCAACATCCCCGGCAGAGTCGTTGAATATCAAGGGCGTTTGCTGGTTGCTGCAGGTGACGGATGGCTTGAGATTCTCAAACTACAACCCGAAGGCCGGAAAGCCGTCGATGGACGTTCGTTTGTGAATGGATATCCTCTGGCTGAGGGTGATGGATTTCTGACGACGATGAAAAGGAACGATTCATGAATCGATTTATGCAAGTGGGACAAACCATTTTAAATTCGATGCTCGTGTGCGCAGCATTGATCAGCATTTTCCATTCTCGCCAGGTCTGCGCTGCAGAACGCCCGAATATCCTGTTTGTCTTCGCGGACGACTGGGGACGATATGCCAGTGCGTACGGTGCCGCCGAACCGCATGGCTTGAACGCAATTGTCCGGACGCCGAATTTTGATCGCGTCGCCGCACGTGGTGTGCTGTTTACGCGCGCTTTCGTCAACAGCCCGTCCTGTACACCGTGTCGCAGTTCGTTGCTGTCCGGGCAGTATTTCTGGAGAACGGGGCGCGGTGCAATTCTGCAGGGCGCGGTCTGGGATTCGTCGATTCCGGCATTTCCGCTGTTGTTGCAGAATTCCGGCTATCGGATTGGTCATTCGGGGAAGGTCTGGAGTCCGGGCACACCGGCGAACGCACCCATCGGTGCCGTTAAGACGGCATTCAACAAGCGGGGAAATCGATTCAACACGTTTTCGAAAAGCGTCTCCTCCTCTGAAGACCCTGATCGCAAGCGACAGGAATTGCTCGATGAAGTGCGTGGCAACTTTCAGGACTTTTTAAAAACACGAACAGCCGACGAGCCGTTTCTGTACTGGTGGGGGCCGACCAACACACATCGCACATGGATTCAGGGATCTGGTAAAAAACATTGGGGCATCGATCCGGAATCTCTCGCCGGTCAACTCCCGGAGTGGTTGCCCGACGTCCCGATTGTACGTGAAGATGTTGCCGACTATCTGGGTGAAGTGCAGGCGGTGGATGCTGGCCTGGGCATCCTGCTGAATGAACTGGAAGCGGCTGGCCAATTGGCAAAAACACTCATCATCGTTTCCGGGGATCACGGGATGCCGGGTGTGCCGCGCGGTAAGTGCAATCTCTATGATTCAGGCGCTGCGGTTTCGCTGGCCGTAAGTTGGCCCGGTCAGATTCCGGCCGGTCGAGTTGTCGATGATTTCGTAAGTCTGCCGGATCTGGCACCTACGCTCCTGGATGCTGGCGGCGGCGCGGTACCGGACGTGATGACGGCTCGCAGTTTGATGCCCATCTTGAAGGCAACCGGAAATGGACAAATCGATGCGACTCGGGATCACGTCGTCATTGGACGTGAACGTCATGTCGCAAGCGCTCGCATTGATTTTCTGCCGTATCCGCAACGTGCGATCCGCACGGCGGAATTCCTGTACGTTCGCAACTTCAAGCCAGATCGCTGGCCGATGGGGGTGGCACCGGGCTTCGGTTTGCCGGAAGGTTCGATGCCGTCCGCAAAGGAACTGGATGCCAGTACGTTTGCCGCGTTCGGAGACATGGACGCCAGCCCGACGAAGACATGGCTGCTCACGGAAGGCCTTGCAGATCCCCAATACCGCCGATTCATTAATATGCAGTTCGCGCTTCGCCCCGAAGAAGAGTTCTACGACCTGAAAAATGATCCCGATCAAATTCACAATGTCGCAAGCCAGCCGGAATTCGCAGCAGCCAGGAAAAAACTCGCGGATCGATTGCTGACGATTCTGAAAGACTCCAACGACCCTCGCGTCACGGGTGACGGATCGACGTTCGACAACCCGCCGTATTCAGATCCGGTCAAGTAGGTTGGGACTGGTGTGCGCAAAAGCAGGGAATCTGAGTGATCCCGACAGGATCCATTCTTTTCCAGTTCATCAGGCGCGAAGGTTTTTCACGGGGTGCGCCCGATTGAAGTTGTCGGTGTTTCTAAATGCATTCTGCGCCAACTGCGCTCAAGGCGTTCTGTGCCAAAGGCACCAAATGTGAAAGCCCACGGCAACGCCCTGGGAACCTGCGAAACGAAAGACCAGAGCCCCAAAGGGGCGAAATGATCGTGTCCCCATCACACCCTTTCAGGGCTTCCACGTTCGATATTGCCATTTCCTGGGGCGATGCCCCAGGCTTTCACATTGTGCCGCGTTGCGGCAAACCGCTCCGGCCACACGGCCCACCATTGGTTCTTCGACGACGAGCCTGGGCGGCTGATCGCTGGTGACTCCGCTCTCCGATTCATGTTCAGGCTCTGGAGATCGATCTCAATGTCAGTTCCATTCCGGATTGCGAACGTCGTGCGGGAGAACGCGAGTCATGCGATGCAGCCGTCGCATGCAGACTTCCCACAGACCGTAAGGATCTTCCTCCAGCAGCAGACTTCCGGCTGACGGCAGGACATTCCAGTCACCGCGCGACATTTCACTTTCTAACTGTCCAGCGCCCCAGCCGGAGTAGCCGCTGATCAGGCGAAACTGAACGTTCACGTTCGGTGGTGCTTTCTTTCGCACGATTTTGTCAAACGAAGCTTCACTGCCTGCGAGAAACAGTCCAGGAGAAACTTCCTGATCCTGCTTTCCAAGTATCACACAGTTGTGCAGGACGAAGAGTGCGTTTTGTTCGACAGGCCCGCCGCAAAAAACAGGCGCGTCGAGCCCATTGACCGGGTCATGCTGCGCCAGTGCTGTTCCGATCGTCGTACTGGTCGGACGATTCACAATGAGCCCCATTGCGCTTTCTGAGCTGTGTTCGAGCAGCAACACAACGCTGCGATAAAAATTCGGATCGCGCAGGTGATGCGCGGAGATGAGAAAAGAACCCTGGAGTGAAACAGTCATGAGTGGCCTCACCAAATCGGGCGAGAACGGCTTTAAGAAAATGAGCGATACCGGCAAAACGACCCACACGATGATCCATCGTGCCGGAAATACAGTCGTAGTTTGTTATGATGGCGGTGTTGTTCAAGGCGGCAATGCCGAATTTGTGCTGCGATTAAGAAAAAGTTCAAAAGATTTACTCCACATGAGTTCCCCGCTGCTGGATTCTCCGCTGCTTGTTGAACTTTGCACTGGCGGCATTAATGACGTACAGCTCGCCGCAGATTTGCTGGTCGATCGGATCGAACTCAACTGTGGCATGGCAGTCGGAGGGCTCACGCCGGCAGCAGGTCTGGTTGCTGCGGCAAGGCGGGTTTTTTCTGGTCCGATCATTGCGATGGTGCGTCCTCGCGAGGCAGGTTTTGCGTATTCCAGGGCTGAGTTCACGCAAATGCTGGACGACTGTGAGTTTCTGCTGGCATCCGGGATCAGCGGCATCGCCATCGGATGTCTGCTGCCGGATGGCAACATTGATCTTGCTCGATGCACGCAGATTCGCCGACTGTTTCCGAATACAACGCTGGTCTGCCACAAGGCATTCGATGTGACACCTGATTTGCAGCTGGCCAGTCAGCAGTTGATCGACTGCGGCTTCAATCGGATCCTGACGAGTGGAGGATGCGTCGCCGCGATCGACGGATGTCGAAAGATTCGAAGTCTGCTCGTCGCACACGGCCGGCAGATCGAATATGTCATCGGTGGCGGAGTGCGAGCCCACAATCTGGCAGCCGTTGTGCGCGAATCAGGCTGCGATCAGATTCACACGGCCGTGCGCGGCGTGGCCGCGGATTCATCAACGAACGACAACCCTGCGCTGGATTTCGGCAACATATGTGACGGCAAAATCTCGGGCTACGGTATCGCTGACAGATTACAACTTCGCGAACTGATGGCAGTCGCCGCAAAGATTTCCGCGGAACGCCGACCGACGGAGTCGCGGCAATGACGCCATCACTGCCGATCATCGAATCGTGTGATCACTGCTCTGCCTGCTGTCGCCGGACCCCCATTCCCCCATTTCAGCCGGGTGAAGAAGCGGCATGGAATGTACCGCCAGAATGGCTGATCCACATGCAGCAACGAATTGTGGCTGATCAGCAGTTTGAGCTTCTGCCGTGCGTCTGGCTGGATCAAGCCTCCGACCGCTGCCTGCATTACGAATTCCGTCCCCAGGCCTGCCGCGACTTCCAGATCAACAGCGACCTGTGCCGCCTGTCACGCTGGGATGAAGAAGCGCGTGACGCTTAATGAATTCCTTTGGGC
>JANOUN010001535.1:0-23942 GCA_031416875.1 Planctomycetota bacterium
AACGAAAGACCAGAGCCCCAAAGGGGCGAAATGATCGTGCATCCCCATTACGCCCTTTCAGGGCTTCCACGTTCGATATTGCCGTTTCCTGGGGCGATGCCCCAGGCTTTCACATTGTGCCGCGTTGCGGCAAACCGCTCCAGCCACACGATCCGTGCCGACGGAACAAAACCCGGAGAACTCAGACGCCCTCAAGAAACCGACTTTTGCGCAGCCCAGGCTGGACCAGAGAAATGCGCTTGCCAGAATGACGACAATAGCCGCACGTGGCGCAGCAGACTAAACTGCAGCTTCGTGCCGCACCTGTCCATGCGGCGTACAAGAATATCGGCTCTCGTTTCAGACGGTTTGTGAAATGAAAGTGCTTGTCGCAGAAGATGATCGCTTCACTCGTGAAGGACTGGTGGAAGTTCTGGAGGCGGAGGGTTATCGTGTGATTGCTGCCGTCGATGGCACGGATGCGATTCGACTGTTCCGGGAACAGGCTCCGGACTTTGTGTGCCTGGACATCATGATGCCTGGCCACAGCGGATACGAAGCGTGCCGTTCCATTCGAGCGATCTCCGCAGATGTCCCGATCATTTTCATCAGTGCGAAAGCGGAAGAATTTGATCGGCTGGTGGGGTTTGAAATCGGAGCCGACGACTTTATCGTCAAGCCGTTCAGTCTCCGTGAAGTTGTCGCCCGCGTGCAGGCAGTGGCTCGACGCTGTTGTGCGCGGCAACCCCACGTGCCGCCGGAATTTCAGATGGGAGATCTGCGAGTCATCCCGGTCGAACTCCGCGCGCGACGCGGTGAGGTGGTGATGGAACTGAGTCCTCGCGACGTCCGAATTCTGCAACTGCTGCATGACAACGCCGGTCGTGCGCTGGATCGAAATGTGATTTTCAGGCATGGCTGGGGGGAGGATTATTTTCCAAACAGCCGGACGCTTGATCAGCACATTTCACAACTTCGTAAACGAATCGAGCCGGATTCAAAACATCCGACGCTCATCCAGACAGTGCATGGCGTCGGTTATCGTTACGACCCGATTTCAGACGGCGAGCGAACTTAAAATGGCACGTCGCCGGATGCTTTTTGAGACGGAAGTGAGCTGGTTCGTGCTGGCCAGTGCGCTCGACGTGGCCCTGACATTTCTTGTCCTGCATTACAGCAACAACGGCATGACTCACGGCACGATCGTGGAAAGCAATCCCGTGGCGCAGTGGTTTATCAGCCACTGGGGCATTCGCGGCATGGCGGGCTACAAGCTGCTGATGACACTCATCGTCGTCGTGATTGCAGAATTCGTCGGACGCCAGAAACCGATGGTTGCCAGAATGTTGCTCTGGGGCGGCACAATTGTGGTTGCCGCAGTTGTGATCCACAGTGCGCGGCTTCTCCTGGCACATCGAATTTAGCTGACGGTACCGTTTTCTATGTGTCCGCCAATTGAAGCGAGGTTTTCGGACCCGGAACCACAAATGAATACAAATAGACCCAGCGCGGGCGTCGCCTGAACCCATATTCGAATCCGGAACCGGGAGTCTGGTCAAGCGTCTGGTTGAGTCGAGGTCTATGAGAAGTGTTGTGTTTCACGGAGGAACACATGCGACAAAAAAATTGGTGACAGAAAAATGGGAGCAAAAAATATCTTCATTCTGCGATTCATTTTTCTGTCACCCATATTCTTGTCGCACTTGCCCCACCTTCTATTGAGAGCAAGCTGATCATCTTCGCGGCACAACATGAAATCAACTGTGAGTGGTACGAATGGAATGCCAAGCATAGTCACCTGAAGCGTCAGCAAGGAATTGAGAATTCCGGCCCTCGCTGACGCTTCGGGTTAGTGTCAATTTGGTCACTTGTCGGCCATTCTTTCGAGATTTGACTGCCAAATTACAGCTTCCGGAGGACCGCTGTTTGCGTAAGTGCTTTTGAGAAAGCGATTTACGTTCCGCAGGGCAGCCCTGGGCGATCTTGACCCATTTTCGCACGCCGCCGTATAGTTCGCTCCACCTTTCTCATCCCGGGATGCCGGATCTGCTGATCCGGTCTCACGGTCCTTTCGTCTGCTTTCCTGAGCCCACTGTCACGAATGCGACACAAACGGCGACTGAATGATTCATCGTTCCGTTCTGTCTGTCATCGTCATGACTATCGCGACAACGCTGTTGTTCGCAATCAGTCGCGATGCGCTCGCGCAGAATGCGGAAACAGTGGCACAGACAGTAGAACTTGCCACGGATGATATTCAGAGCCCGATATCGGTCAGTGGCGACTTTGAGGAAACTTTAGCATCGGCCGATGGTCAAGTTCATCTGATCGTCGGCCATGCAGAATTGAAGCAGGGTAACTTTGCCATATCCGGGTCAAAGCTGGCGGTGTTTGTGTCTCACACCGAATCAGGATATGAAGTTGGCGTGTACGGCGAGAACGTCGCCATCGATTCCCGCGACGGTCATCGCGATCAGGCATTCAAAGCCATCCGCCTGGAATCACTTGCCGCTCCGCAGTTTCAGGTCGGACAGTCAACTCCGGGCAGTAAGGACAATCCGCTGCTTCGGAAAGCCGTCGATCGGTTGTATCCCGGTGACGCCGGTGAGGCCTCGACCGTGAGTCTGCAACTGCCTCAGGATTCCTTCACGATACCGTTGCCGGCAGCGCAGTCGACAGGCAGCGGATCGACGCGGCGTGTTCAGGTTCGACCGAGATCGAGCGATCCACTGCAATCTGAATCCTTCGAGTCCAGCGACACAGTGCCTGTAGAACAGGTCACCGTCATCACCGGTGGAGTCAATGTGCTTGTGGAGGGCGTCGAAGTCCCATTTGGCGGAGAAGAAGTTTCTCTTGGTGTGATCGATCTGTCGGCAGATCGCGTGGTGGTGTGGACTCAGGCAGGCGAGGGCTCGGCACTGGAAGCAGGTAGCCAGGTAGTGCAACCAGGCCAGTCGAAACTGCAGATCTACATGGAAGGCAACATTGTGATCCGACAGAAGGACAACGTCATCCACGCGACTCACGCCTTCTTCGACGCAAATTCCAATCGTGCCCTCATGCTGAATGCCGAACTGCGAGCGTTCCTGCCCACAACTCAGGGCGACTTTCGAGTCCGCGCGAAGCGCATGAGAATGCTCAGCCAGGATCGCTTCCACGCTCAGAATGCCTGGGCCACGACAAGTCCGTATGGCGAACCAGGATATCGCGTCCAGGCGAGCGACATTTTTGTGGCACCAGGACCAGGTCTGTTTTCGGGAACCGACCCAATCACCGGGCAGCCGGTGATGAAGCAATCGATGTGGGTCACCAGTCATGATAACAAGTTTCTGGTCGGCAATGTGCCAGTGTTCTATCTGCCAAAGATCAGCGGGCCAGCTGAAGATCCTGGCATTCCGATTCGCAGTGCAGTTGTCACCAACGACAGTATTTTCGGTATCCAGGCAAAAACCGTCTGGGACATGAATCGTCTGTTCGGGATTCCGAAGGTGCCGGGTATGGAATGGGATCTGCTGGCGAACTACATGTCCAAACGCGGGCCCGGTGTCGGAACTGAAATTGATTACGGTGGCAACAACGGCCTTGGTGCCTACAAAGGCAACGGCAGAGGTTACTACCAGTACGACAGCGGCCTTGACAATCTCGGGCGGGACCGACGCAGTCTGATCCCCCCAAGTCAAAATCGCGGCGAAGCAACATTTCGGCATCGTCAGAATCTTCCCGGCGACGCGTTGGTTTTTGGTGAAATCGGATACATTTCGGATCGCAATTATCTCGAAGAATTCCACGAGTCACGTTTCGACACGGAAAAAGACGTGGAGTCACTGCTCGGGTTCCGCCAGGACCAGGGTGCCTATTCAGGGATGGTTTGGGGACGTGCGGATCTTCTCGGCTTCGAAGCGACAACCGACTGGCTTCCGCGGGCTGACCTGTACAGCTTCTCAAAGCCGCTGTTCAACGGTCTGCTGTACTGGAGTAGCCATTCGAGTGCTGGCTATGCCGACACACAGCAGCTGCCGGCGCCCACAGACCCTAATGATCCCTACACGCCACTGGGCATGACGTACAATACAAATGCCTCGGGAGTTGTCGCAATGACGCGGCACGAACTGGCCGCGCCTTTCATGATGGGGCCCATCAATGTCGAACCGTTCGTGATGGGCGAAGCCGCATACTGGCAGCAGGGGTTCACCAGCGAGAGCGTCGACCGTTATCTGATGAATACCGGCGTGCGTGCCAGAATGACGGCCACGCGGGTGTTTCCATTCGTCCGGAACGAGATCCTGAATCTCAACGGACTGGCGCATAAGCACGACACAATGCTTGAGTATGCATACACTCAGTCCTCGCGTGGCCTGAACGAAATCGCACAATACAACGAGCTCGATGACAATGCTCAGGAACGCTTCCGGGCGCGGTACACGACGCAGATCTTTCCCGGAGTCGTTCCCGCAGAGTTCAATACCCGTAACTATGCTCTGAGAAACGGCGCGGGACTGTGGACGAGTGCTCCGTACCACGAAGTCGCAGACGACTTTCAGGCCCTGCGATTCAGTTTCCGCGATCGGCTGCAGACGAAGGTCGGTCCTGCGAACGCACCGCGAATTCGCGACTGGATGAAGTGGGAATACGGAGCGACATTCTTTCCAAACGCGGGACGAGACAACTTTGGCGAAGACGCCGGCCTGCTTTACAATCACTATAGCTGGAATCTCAGTGACCGTACCACGGTGCTCGCCAACGCGAACTGGGATCTGTTCAGTCCGGCCCAGAACCTGTGGAGCGTCGGAGTTCTCAGCCAGCGGAGTCTGCGGGGCAGTGTCTATCTGGGATTCCGGCAGGTAACGGCGACAGATTATCTGGACAGCCAGACGTTGATCGCCAGCTACAGCTATCAGATGAGTCCAAAATGGATCTCGACCGCGTCGTATGCATATGATGTCGGCGAAGAAGAGCTTCGTGGTACGTCACTCACGGTTTCGCGTGTTGGTCTGGACTGGATTCTGCACTTCGGTCTCGGCTTTGACGTCAGCAAAGATAACGTGGGCCTCGGCGTCTCATTTGAACCCCGCTTCGGGCCCCCTTCGCCGACGAACCTGAGTTACCTGCTGGGAATTCAGTGACCGCAGGAACTGAGACCTCGCGCTTTCAGGCATCGTTGTCGAACCAGGCAGCAAGCAATTGGCGCAGGAACGGACGAAGCAAGCGGGATGTAGGGCAGGCGAAATCTTAAGAGACTGCTGAATAACCGGCACAATCGGAATTCGAGGCTTCACGGATGCTGATTCAGGAAACTGCAGAATCGGGATTCCATACAAACCGACAATGGACCTTGACTGCCAGAGCCAAAGTATGAGAATTCTCAGTGACTTACGGCTCAACAAGTCGAGAATCGTCATTGATGAAACGCAGGCGGATATCTGAGTTCCGGGTCGCACCTGGACCGCCGCCGTGCCGATGATCGCAGTGCTCGAACACTCCCTTCTGAGACCACTTCCCGTTGCGTTATTCCCCTTCTGACTCCTCACCACATTCCTGCGGCTTCGGCATCGGTCTCGCTGCCTGATCTTCCTCGCATCGACGGACAAAAAAAACATGCTCGGCCATTTTCGACGACTGTTGACCAGTGCCTCGCGACAGTCAAGGCGACGACGCAAAACCCTCAGCAGTGTTACCGCAGAGCAACTGGAACCACGCCAGCTTCTGACGGCAGTTGTGGATTTAGTGGCAGACCTGAATCTGAATCCTGGAGGATTTCGGGAGTCCGACGGCGTACTTCAGAATCCGATGACCAACTCTGACGTCAGCGGGTTGACTTTCTTCGTGGCAGCAACGATCTCCCACGGCAGTGAGCTATGGAGGACGGATGGAACATTGGAGGGCACCTTGCGGCTGACAGATATTGTCCCGGGATCTCAAAGCACGTCCATCTATGAACTTGAGGCCGTTGGCACCGAGCTTTTCTTTGTCGCGTATGTCGAAAATCACGGTCCACAATTATGGAAGACTGATGGGACTATCGATGGGACGGTGGCCATTCAGGATCTCAATCCCAGCCAGCGAGTGTCTTGGCTCAATGACCTGACCGAATGGAATGGACGTCTCGCGTTTCAAGGAAAGCAGGATGGCCGAAGGTACATATTTGAATCGGACGGAACACCAACGGGCACACTTCCAATAGTCGAGATTCCGGCGAACAAGACTGCATTTCTCCTGGGTGGCACAGACACGAACCTGTTCTACTCGCAGTCCGAGTACCCTCATCAAACGCATGAGCTCTGGACCACTGATGGCACCACGTCCGGCACGAAAATGATTCGTGAGTGGAACGGTGGAGGCATTCGAAGTGATCTTGCAGAGGTCATAGACAATCAGATCTACTTTCCAATCAACAGCCAGGACTTTCGCAATCTTCACGGTAAATTCCACTACACACTATGGGCTTCAGACGGCACCACAGCGGGAACAGTGATCGTGAGTGACATCACGGAAGGGAACGATTACTCAGAACCGGAAAACTGGTTCGTTGTCGGCAATCAATTTTTCTTTACGAGACCCAGTCGAGGTTTCCTGGCGACATCGACATCGACAGGATCCACGGAGCGACTTTCCGACGAGTTTGTTATATCACTGGCCCGGGTTGGTCCCGATGTCTACTTCGTTACTGTGAACGGACTCTGGAAAACAGATGGGACACGGGAGGGAACGGTTAGAATTCGCGAAACCGGGGCATTGGCTGAAATCAGAGTGCCGGATTTTGCTGAAGTGGTCGCTTTCGGAGAATCTCTGATCCTGGCAGGAGCAACGCCTGATGTTGGTCGGGAGATCTGGTCGTACAATCCGGCGATCGATCACCTGCAAATGCTTCGCGACATCAATCCCGGCATTGATGGAAGCATGCACGGCAATTCAGCGATCCTGCACACCAACGGCAATTCTGTAGCCTTCCTTGCAGACGACGAGGTAAACGGTGAAGAAATCTGGGTGACCGACGGAACTATGCACGGGACGAAGCTGCTCATTGACCTTCGGCCTGGAACATCGGGGTCGTTTCCTGTGGAATTGACGGTGACTGAGAAAGGTGAGTTGATCATTCTGGAGAATTCACTCGACACAATTGGTCGCTATGGATTTTTCTGGAGAGTCAGCGGCAATACAGGGGTCGCCGAGCGGATCTTTGACTTTCGGGGTACTTCGATCATCGTTCGCAGAGACACAACGTACGTCGTTGACCGCAACCGCGAAATTTGGCTAGTCAATGATTCGGGCCTACATCGCCTCAGAGGTCCCTCAGCCGGTTTTCCGCTATTGGCCCACGGACCATTGGTCGAGTTGGATGGGGAAATCTACTTCTCCGATTCAAGGTGGGGACTCCTGTGGAAAACGGACGGAACAGATTCGGGCACAGTCGTGATCGGAACCTCCGACCAATCGCCCTTTGATTCGCAATACAGTCAAGTTCACGGCGTCTACAACGGATTTGTTTATTTTACCGTCCATGTTCGCTGGCAAGGCTCTCAACTTTGGCGCACCGACGGAACAGAATTCGGAACCACACTGTTAGGCGAGAATGTGAGCATCGACGATGAAGGATTCACGTCGTTGGGCCAGTTGCTTTACTTTCAAAGCGGCGGCTCGCTCGTCGTCACCGACGGGACATCGGGAGGTACTCAGTTGGTGGCTGGGAATTTGTCTGACCGAAGAGTAATGATCGTGTACCCAGACAAGCGGGCAGCGTTTCGAGGTGAGCTGTACTTCACAGCTCAGGAAGAAACTACCCCGGCGGAATACCATCATCGTGGTCTTTGGAAGACGAACGGAGCTTCAGCAACCGCTCAGCCTATTCTTGAGATACCCGAAGCGGCCACAATTCCAGAACTCTCCGCTTTGTCAAATGGACTCGTCTTCCTTATTGACGACGCGACGGACGGAGTACAACTCTGGACCACTGACGGTACCTCAAATGGCACAGAAGTCATTTCAGCGTTTCCTGATTTGCCGTACGGTACCGAAATCCGAAACTGGAGCGTTGTCGGTGATCGCGTGCTGTTTACCGTGCGGAATCGATCAACCGGACTTCGTCAGATCTGGGTCACTGACGGAACAGAACGCGGTACGTTTCCCGTGAGGCATGGTCTGGAATCACAACTGGTCATTGACGGTGAAACAAAGTTTGTTGAGTACGCAGGTGGTATCGCTTTCGCCGCTGCGACGGAGGAAGTCGGCTTCGAAGTCTTTCGAATCGGCACACAGGTATCCGTTCCAGTGATTGATCTGTTGAAAGCACGAAGCACAGCCAACGCGACGGAAATCACCTGGCCCGATACGCCGGGAGCAGTGCAGTACGACGTCTGGATGACCAGCCTGAGTCATCCGACAATGCCAGTCGTCCGGGACCGAGTCAACTCGCCTGAGTTCGTGACCAATGCTGCCTTGCCGAACGGGGCGTATCGAATCTGGGTTCGCTCGGTTTCCATTCTGGGCGAGACGTCTGCGTGGAGCGCGCCCGCCGAATTTGTGATCGGTTACAGGCCCGCAATGCACTCGATCCCGCTGCTCTCGACGAATACGACTCCAACTTTCCGCTGGACGGCTGCGGCAGGGACTACGACGCATGAACTGTGGCTGACCAATCGAGATTCGAAAACCCGCCCGATCTATGCCCGGAATCTGACTTCGACGTCTCTGGTGGTTACCGAACCGCTTACACCTGCGCGATATGCCGTTTGGGTGCGTTCGAAGCAAGTCGATGGGACATTCACCGACTGGTCAGAACTGACAGAATTCGATGTGCTTGCGAAACCGACTGAAATCATTTCCGGTGATGGTGACGCGAAGACCAGTCGTCCTGTGTTCGCGTGGAAGCCTGTTGCCGGAGCGACCGGATCCGACATCCGGATTCAAGTGTCCGCCGGCAACAGCATCGCCTATCACGCTGACAATATTCAGGGCACGTCGCATCAGATCAATCAGGATCTGCCTGCCGGAAAGTACACGATCTTTGTCAGAGCACTTCGCGGGAATCGACCTCTGTCAGCATGGAACACTGGCGATCCATTGTGGGTGAAGTTGCCGCCTGCGGGTCTGCGAACGACGGCTACGGGTGTTGCATGGGACGCCGTGCCGTACGCTGGCTCATACACGTTTGAACTCCGAGACTCCAAAGGAATCCTTGTCGTGCCTCGAACGACGCAGACCGGAACAACGTATCATCCTGCGACGCCGCTGAGGCCGGGGCAGTATTCACTGCGGGTGTTCACGAACTTTTCGGATCTGTCTTCGAGCTGGTCGGAGGCCTGGTCATTTGAATTATTCCATCCTCCCGTGGCAATCACTTCTTCAGGGGCTGCCACTGTCGATGCGACACCAATCATCGCCTGGACAGCAGCGTCTGGTGCAATGCAGTATGAAGTGATCGTGACACGACCAGGCAGCGCGGTGCTCGTGTACGATCGCACGGGGATCAAAGGGACGTCGCACCGAATTGATGTTCCTCTTGCAAATGGTATCAACCAGATTCAAGTGCGAGCCATCTTCGCGGACGGTTCTCGAAGTTCTCTGAGTACCGCCCAGCGGCTACTTGTCGGGCCAGCTGCAGTCCTGGCGTACGCAGCGCGAACAGTAACATGGAGTCAAGTGAACCAGGCGACCAGTTACGAGCTGTGGATCAACGACGTCGGCACGTCGAGTCAGCGGAGAATCGTCTATCAGCCACTCTTCATTGGCACCTCGTACACCCTGCCTTCGACGCTGCCGAAAGGCCGCTATCAGACATGGCTCCGGGCGAGCCGAGCCGAAAACGGTCAGCTCTACCGCGGCGTCTGGACGAGTGTGACTTTTGACTTTGTACCGGTTGGATAGCACTGCCCGGTACGCGGTCTTTTGGTTTAGAACCCCTAACAAAACCTGCGTGAGCCGCGACGTTTGTGGTTGCGATTCATGCAAGTAGTGAGTATGAGGCGGGCCACCCGTCGGTCTCATCAGAGAAAGGGTGATCATCTACGTAGACCTGTCGGCACGCACCTCGAATCACTCCTCGATGGCATAGAGAAACCTGTCGGACCTGACAAGGAGCCGTGAACCATCGACGGCAAAGCTGCCGTTAAATAGCGATTCGTCATTCAGATCGTTGACCGCAAGCTGTTCGAACTCCGGTTTCGCGGCGACGACAAAGGTCTTGCCTTCGCGAGTCAGGTAGTAGATTCGCCCGTTTGCCAGCAACGGAGATGCGTACACCTGACCCGATTGATTCACGCGTTGTTCGTAAACGATGTCGCCCGTGTCAGCATTGGCGCAATATGCGATTCCAAGATTGTCGTTCATCCAGTACACATGGCCATCATGAAATACCGGTGAAGTGACATTGGACCCTTTAATGCTGGTCCAGAGCCGATGAGTCTTTGTGACATCTCCTGTTCCGCCCGTTCGCACTGCCAGAGAGACCACTCCGGAACGTCCGCCAAGACAGTAAACGATTCCTTCGTGAGAAACGACACTGGGCACCATGTACCAGGTAATGTCCGTGGCACACGTCCAGAGTTGCTTCCCGGTATTCGGATTGAAAGCCTGAATGTTGCCCTGAGTTGCCACGATCAGTTCCGGGTTTCCATCGACGTTGTTCACGACCACCGGAGTATTCCATGCTTCTTTGATATTTCCAGCTCTCCAGAGTTCCTTTCCGGTGTTGCGATCGAGAGCGATCAGTGATTCACTCTCCACACTGGCGTTGATGAACACCATCTCTTTATAGAGAACCGGCGAGGCGGAAGTGCCCCACCCATGAGTCTTCGATCCCACATCGGCTTGCCAGAGTTCTTTACCGTCATGGTCGAACGCAAAAACTCCAGTCTTGCCAAAGAAGCAGTAGACTCGATCGTTATCTGCCGCCGGAGTGTTTGCCGCGAAACCGTGATCTCGAATACGCTCTTCTTCCGGAAGTTTTGCAGGAATAACTTTCTGCCAGACTTCTTTGCCGCTCCTGCGATCCAGACAAAGCAAATGTCTCTTGAGATCCTCCTGAGTTCCTCCCGACTCCCCCGGTACAAAGAATCCGGAGTAGGCGGTGACGTAAATGTGATTGCGGAACACAATCGGACTGGAAGCTCCCGGGCCCGGCATTGCGAACTTCCAGGCGATGTTTTCGGTTTCGCTCCAATTCAGTGGCAAGTCACTCGCCGCCGACACTCCCTCTCCGCCGGGCCCTCGAAAACCTGGCCAGTCATTCTCCTCCGCCGCCACATTCCTGATGCGTGTTGACTGAGCCACCACCTGGTTTGGCAATGTGACTGCGAAAAAGATGACAACACTTAATACAATTCTCAGAACGCGATTCGAGACCATGGAATGTTGGCTCCTGAAACGACCCGTACGTCCAAACCGACTGCATCGACTCTGGCTGAGTGATAATCCATTCCGTTCGAAATAAGTAGCAAGCAGAACACTGAGAACCCCTGAGGGGCAGTCGCGAAATTCCGTAGGTCCTGCTTGCCGAGCAGTACGTCGCGGCCACGCCGCGACCAGCGACGAGTCGCGGTCGAAAGGAGGGCCACGCGGCGACGTGGAGCGGATGTGCGACCCATGGCGGTTCGCCTTACGGCGAAAGTCCTTTCCGGCAGAAAGGACCTACCTTAACAATCAAACGCGACTGCACCCAACGCCTGATAAATCTTCACCGCGGGATCCATTCATGGTTCAACGACAAATGAAGAGCGCGTGCTGTCGGTGGCCGGACTGGGTTGCCTCAGTAATTCGCGATTCAGGCACGCACGGTTGAAAGACATCAGCAATCACGGACAATAACAGAAAACCTGAGGAAACTCGGGACGCACCATATCCAACCCGAACGAATCATCCCGCCGTAAGCATTCATGAACAGGATTCCGATGAAATACGCTGTTCGAGCAAGCCTCCTGGCGATCTCCGTACTGAGTCATGTTGCGCCGTTGCCGGGACAGGACTCTGCGGCGGCAGTGAAGGGGCCAATTGACTTCAATCGTGATGTGCGGCCTATTCTGTCGAATCACTGTTTTCAGTGTCATGGAGAAGACGCCGATGCGCGGGAAGCGGATCTGCGGCTGGATGTCAGAAGTGTGGCCATTGAAATGCAGGCGATTGTGCCTGGACAGGCGAACGAGAGTTCGATCGTCGCTCGAATTACGTCACGCGACCCGGACGAACGCATGCCGCCAGCAAGTGTCAACAAGCCGCTGTCGGAAAAGCAGATTGCCGTGCTGACGCAATGGATCGCCGAGGGCGGAGATTATGAAGAGCACTGGGCTTTTCAAAAAGTCGTGCGGCCTCCAATACCAAAGCTGCCCGATTCCACATGGCACCGCAATGAAATCGACATGTTCATTCTGGAGCGACTGACGGCAGAGTCTCTGCAGCCATCCAGGCAGGCTGACAAACCCGAATTGATACGTCGTCTGTATCAGGATCTGCTGGGTCTGCTGCCGACGGTGGCAGAGACGGAACAGTTTCTCCAGGACTCATCACCGGATGCCTGGGAGAAACTCGTGGACCGTTTGCTGAGCAATCCTCATTACGGTGAACGCTGGGGACGTCACTGGCTGGATCAGGCGCGGTATGCCGATTCCAACGGCTACACAATCGACAGCCCGCGGGTGATGTGGCCTTATCGTGACTGGGTCATTAATGCGATCAATGCCGACATGCCGTTTGATCAGTTTACGATTGCGCAACTCGCCGGCGATCTCCTTCCCGATGCCACGAAATCACAGCGAGTTGCGACCGCCTTTCACCGCAACACCATGATCAACGAAGAAGGTGGTGTGAAGCCCGATCAGTTTCGACACGAGGCCCTGATTGATCGAGTCAACACGACGGGATCTGTCTGGCTGGGGCTCACAATCGGATGTGCGCAGTGCCACTCGCATAAATTCGACCCGATCAGCCATGATGAGTACTACCAGCTCTACGCCTTTTTCAACGGTGCCGCCGACACAAACAACGTCGGCGAAACGGTTGAGGTGCGCGAAGATGAAATGTTTGGCTGGAGTGAGGCGCTGCAACAGCAACTGAAGGAACTGCAGGACCTGCAGCAGGAAAAGACTGCAGTTGAGAAGAATGCGCCTGCACAACCTATGCTCGCCGAACTCCCGTGGAACTGGCAGGCGGCGACCGTCACGGCCGTCAGGGCTTCAGGCAGCTCAATCCTCAAAATTGCCGAGGATGGCTCGCTGCTGGTGAAGTCGGATCCGGCGGCCAATGACAGCCTGTCCGTGACTGTCGAGCTTCCGAAAACAGGCGAAGCCGCAAGCCAGATTACGGCCGTTCGCCTGCGAACACTGACGCACCCCGGCCTTCCGTCCAACGGACCCGGCACAGCGGGAAATGGCAATTTTATTCTGACTGACATTGCTTTGAAATCGGGCAGTGTTGAGTCACGCTTTGTGCAGGCATGGGCAGATCACAGCCAGCCGGACTATCCAGTGGACAACGCCATCGATGAGAAAGCCAACACGGGCTGGGCGATCAATGTCGATGGAGGACAGGTTGCTCGCGGGGCAAAAATGAATGCTCCGCACGAAGCCATCTTTCGACTGGCTCAGCCTGTGACCTTGTCAGCCGAGCCTTTGATGGTCGTGCTGAAGCATGAGCTGAACAAGAACTATCTCATCGGGCATTTCGCTCTGGACCTGTCCACGGACTCCCCGGTCATGGTCACGCCGGCTGATGAGTCGATGGTGCGCCTGGCAGAAATCAGGCGTCGCATCAGTGAGTTGGAAGTTCTGCTGCCGGGCAAAGGCACCCCTGTCCGACAAATGGTCATCAAAGATCTTGAGACGCCGCCCGAAACTTATGTACTGACCCGCGGGGATTTTCTGAATCCGGACCGCGAACATGGCGCGCTGGTCCTGGGCGTGCCGGCATCTCTGAATATCGCGGAATCGAAGCCGGCGTTTTCCAGTCGACTGGACCTGGCGCGGTGGCTGGTGTCGCGCGATAATCCTCTCACCGCGCGTGTCACGGTAAACCGCATCTGGGCGCGATATTTTGGTCGCGGGCTGGTTGAGACGGAAAACGATTTTGGATTCCAGGGCAGCCTGACGTCCCATCCGGAGCTGCTCGACTGGCTGGCAGCAGAATTTATGGAAAGCGGTTGGTCGGTGAAGCACCTGCATCGCCTGATCGTGACGTCTGCGGCCTACCGACAAACTTCGGAGCGGAATCCTGACGCTCACGCAAGACTTGCGGCGATCGATCCTGGCAATCGATTGTTGTCGAGACAGAATCGCATTCGCGTCGATGCCGAGATCGTCCGCGATATGGCGGTTTCCGCGGCGGGATTGCTTTCGGAAACCGTGGGCGGTCCGGGGATTTTTCTGCCGCAGCCGGACGGCATCTATGATTTTACTCAAAACAAAAAAGACTGGCCAACGAGCATCGGCACCGATCGCTATCGCCGCACGATGTACACCATGTTCTATCGCAGCGCGCCGTACCCGCTGTTGTCTACGTTTGACGCACCGGACTTCAGCACCGTCTGCACGATGCGCGTGCGTTCGAATACGCCGTTGCAGTCGCTCACCGTGGCGAATGATCCAGTCTTCACGGAGCTGGCTCAGGGACTTGCTCAGCGAATTCTGAACTCAGAGGCATTGTCCTCAGACACCGATCGATGCGTCGAAATGTTTCGTCTGTGCCTGACGCGGACGCCTGACCAGGCGGAGCTGGAACTGTTGCTGAATTTCCACAGTCGCGAACTGTCACGCTTTACTTCCAATCCAGACGATGCCGGCAGTTTTGTGAGCCAGACAGACACAAAGAATTCTGCTGCCGAATTCGCCGCGTGGGCCAGCGTCGCGCGAACACTGTTCAATACGGACGAATTTGTGTCACGCAACTGACCGTCTGCTCACAATTCATCGTGCCTGCGGAGCAAACACGATCCGGTCAATGACACTGAACAGGTTCTCCATTGACCCGTTCAACCTCGCCCGTGACACGTTGTTCACAGAGTTCCAGACGGAGCACAGAGATTTCTCGCGGAGCCTTAATTCCAAGCCGCACAATTTTGCCGCGGATCTCCAGAATCTCTACTTCAATGTTTTGGCCTATTACGAGACTTTCGTTGGCCTTCCTTGAGAGAACAAGCATTTTTATCACTCCTTTGAATTATGGTTGCCGACCAGAATCATCGTGTGCAGTGAGCATACCAAAAACCGGCAGATTTGGCCGAAGGGGTAAAAAACGAAGAAAACTGAGGTTATCCTGGCTCTTCTTGCCAGTTCGTCCTCCCGCAACCGAGACATGTTTAGATGTCTGGAGCCGCATTAAGGTTCAAAATGACACGCGATGTGCCATGTGGCTCACCTGGAGTGGCCAACAATTGCGCACGGCCTGTGAGCGATTTCGCGAGTGCGCTGTGATCGAGATCCTTGCTGGTCACGGCACACGCACGCTTTCGCCTGGTACAAACCGCATCAGACCGAGGGTCGCCCAGGCCGTGCCGAAATAGGTGATTGGAATTACGTTTTGTGTCGGAGTTTCGCCAGGGTGAGTCCGTTTTGTCATGGGCCAGGACCCCTTCCACAGCGAATCAGCCTGCGTCGGGGGCATCATTGGCCCCGCGACGCTTCGTTTGAGGATACGTTTTTGCTTTCCTGTTCTCAGACTGTACCCAGGACCTACGTAGGGATACCCAGCAGGCTGCAGGCATCTTCATAGCCAGCTGCGTGAAACCCATGCTCGTCCTTTCGGTTGTAACCGTACGAACTGGCGGTGACGCGTGCGAGCCCCGTAATCTGGCGCCAACGGAATGCTGATCGCGTGGTTCTGTACTCTTCACCGACCGTATGGAAGTATTTCTCGCCATGCAGCCGACCGTCCTCACTGATCGTGTACTTAATCAGTGTCTGAAAGACTGCTTGTACCGGGAAGTTCTTCTCACCATAGATCTGAATAGCAGCCGCAGCCCGGCCCTGATCGTTCACCTTCACCGCGTCTTCGCATTCGGCCAGCAGTCCAGCTGCATCGGTGGCCTTGATCGCCGCTCGATGTTCATCCAGTGGATACGACTCACCTGTGAACGGCGCATGACTGGCGCTGTGGTAGGCCGCCACAATCAGGCCCGACACGGCGTGCTTCGTATCGGTGTTTCGAGCCATATTCCGGAATGCATTCGTGGCGTCAGAAGAATGGACACCCGCCGAATCTCCATGTGTGCGCCATCGATCAGCCCCTTGTCGCAACACGAGCATGTTCGACGCCAGTGAGATTGCTTCGCCGACGACTTCCGGATCGATCCCGTCTGCCAGTGCTGCCGCGACTGCATCAGCGGAACGAGCCGGTGGTCCGTCATAAACCGCACGTGCCAAATCATCGACCGCCCTGTCGCCGGGATCTTTCTTCCCGGGTGTCATGCCCACGAGCTTGTACTGGTCGAGCAGCTGAGGAAGGAGTGCGCGGATGGGGTTGTCAGGTTGGTTGTGCCGCTTGTGCTCCAGCTCGAAGTCAACCATTTGCCGAACCGACTGTCGGAGCAGCGTATGTGCGTATTCTTTTCCCAGCAGCCCGACCAGACCATAGGTCCGATGTGCAAAGACGAAGCGATGGACGTTAATGTCGTCCTGGACGGCTGGTTGCAGGGCATTGAATGCGTCCTGCAGTGAAGCATTCGCCAGTGGCGCGAACAGTTGTTCGGCATCCTCCATGGCACCTTGGCGACATGCGGCCCGAATCTTCAGGCCGATGTCCCCTTCAGGAGAGTGTTCGGCCGCATGCAGCGCCACCAGAGTTGCCTTCGAGGCCCCGCCGTGTTCCTGGCACTGCTGCGAATTGCGATAGATCACTTTCAGGATCGGCAAAGACTGGCGCTCAGCGGGCAGAAGCGTTGTCATCTCCAGGGCAGGCAGCATCGCCATCGCCGTGTGATATCCGACGTAATCCTGTCCTCCGAAGGCTTCGGCATTCGCAAGAGCAGCCGCAGAGATAAGTTGCTTGTTATTGACTTCTCCGGATTTCAGTTTGGCAACCAGAATGGGCTGAAGCTTTTCCGGTGGTGTGCTGCGAATCAGTTCCACGAGAGATTCATAAGGACCCAGTTTCAGAGATTCCGGGCCTCGGTCAGCAAAGGCTGTTGAGAATCCCAGATTTCCTGCCACGGTCGTGCCAAGTCCGGCGACCAGCATACCGCGGCCAACATCCACCAAAAAATCGCGTCGTGAAGAAGGGATCATGATATACTCCGGCTGAGGAATAGAGAGAACCTGGCGCAAATGCACATCCAACAGACTCAGGAACGGACACCCGTTACACGAAACTGTAACGCGCGCCGGTTAAACTTGATATTGCTGGCTGAGGAAAAGTGCATACGTGGTGTGCGAACAATGCCGGACAGGTAATACAGCGTACCTGCCAAATACCTTCGGCTGGCAATGCAGAATGCGAGCGGACGATGCCAGAAATCAATTGCCCTTCGGCCGACTCACTTCGAAACTTCGCCCTCGGTCGCTCTGAAGGCCGTGACTTTGAACACATCGCCGAGCATGTCGAATGCTGCCTGACATGTCAGAGTCGCCTTGAGGGACTGGACCAGTCGGCTGATCCGCTCGTTGACCAGTTGCAGAAACTCTCAACAAATTCGGTCCCCGAAACAACCGAAGAAGAACAATTCTGGGCTTGCGCCGTTCTTTCCGGAAAAGCGAGATCCGGACCGATCCGCATCGCCGCAGATGCCGGTATTGGTCTGGCTCGTCGGCTCCTGGAAGGACCGGTCTACCTCGACCGCTTCGAACTTCGCTCAGAGCTTGGCGTCGGCTCGTTTGGTTATGTTTTCCAGGCGTGGGACCCACGATTGGAACGGATTGTGGCCCTCAAGGTCCAGCGGGCTGGCAACTTCGCCTCGGCGGAGGATGTTGAGCGATTCCTCCGCGAAGCCCGCAGCGCCGCGCAACTCAAGCATCCTTCGATTGTCAGCCTTTACGAAACCGGTCAGACAGAAGAGGGCGTCTGGTATCTCGTCTGCGAGTTTATCGACGGGCATACGCTGGAAAAGCGATTGCATGACCATCCCAGCGGACTGGCTCCGTTTGAAGCCGCCTCCATTGTCGGCGAGCTTGCGGCGGCCCTTCACTATGCCCACGAGCACGGCATCATCCATCGGGACATCAAACCCGGCAATATCATCCTTGATCAAAAGGGACGAGCTCACCTGATGGACTTCGGTCTGGCGAAGCGAGATACCGGCGACCAGACAATGACATCCGATGGCCGTGTTCTGGGCACCCCCGCTTACATGTCCCCGGAACAGGCGGCCGGTGCGTCGCACAAAGTCGATGCCCGCAGCGACATCTACAGCCTGGGTGTCGTCCTCTACGAGATGATCGCGGGCGAACGTCCATTTCGAGGTGAACGTCGCGAACTTCTGATGCAGGTGATGGATGACGATCCTCGACCACCTCGCCGCATTCGCCCTGACATTCCACGAGACCTGGAAGTGATTTGCCTGCAGGCCATGAGCAAATCGCCTTCTCGCAGGTATCAGAGCGGTGGTGAAATGGAAGCTGACCTCCGGCGTTTCCAGGAAGGTCGCCATACGCTGGCTCGACCCATGGGAAGCATTGAGCGGACTCTGCGCTGGTGCAAACGCTATCCGCTGGCAGTGAGCGTGTTCTTCGCCGTAGTCTTCGGCTCGATCGCCGGAATGTGGTATTTGTCCAGCCTGTCAGAGTACTTCGTCCGCCAGACTGCGCTCGAAAGTGCGAGGCTGGAGAACAAAATGCTGGATGAGGTCTGGCGGTTCTACAGCGAGCGAATCGAGGAGATCAATTTTAAAACATCCGGAGTCGCGATCACGGAGAATTATCTCAGGATTCATCCCTCACTGCCTCTGCCTGCGACGTTCTCGATTGATCTTGGAGAACGGATCAGTCGACGGAATCCAGGGATGGAAGTTCGTGTCTACGGCCGACATCCCTGGCCAGGTCGCGACAAAGGAGGCCCGCAGGACGAAATGGAAAGGGCGGCCCTCAACTGGCTGGAAGCCAACGCAAAGCCGACTGACGAGCCGCAGCAGGAATACACACGATTTGTCGAAGCCGACGGCCGGCGCGAACTGCATTTTTACGCCGCCCGACATATGGAGAAAAGCTGTCTCGGCTGCCACAATGATGTGAGCCCCACCAGTAAGAGCCCGAAGCGTGACTGGCAGGTTGGAGATGTCGTCGGCGTTCTGAAAATTGTTCGACCACTTGACCGCGAGATTGAGAATACGCAAACTGGCCTCCGTGGAGCGTTCACAATGATGGCATCGATCTCCACGTTGCTCGTCTGCATCAGCATTGCGATCACGGCAATTTCGCGGCGGAGGCGGGGGAATCGCCTTTGACAGAACCGTCAGAACACCATTCAAGCGGTCGTTCCACCTCCCGCAGCCTGCTCAATGAGGCCCGCCTTGCGGATGCCGTGGCGTGGGAACGACTTGTCAAGCTCTATACCCCGCTCGTCGCGTCCTGGTGCCGCCGATGGCGAGTTCCCGAGCAGGATATTGTCGATGTGCTGCAGGACGTCTTCTCGGCGGTTGCCTCTCACCTGAGCCGCTTTCGCAAGGATCGACCTGGCGATACATTTCGCGGCTGGCTCATGGTCATTGCCCGCAGCAAAGCAGTGGACTACTTCAACCGCCGCAACCGAGAACCCGCTGGAGCCGGAGGAACCGAAGCAACCATGCGGCTGCAGGAAATCCTGGATCCAGGCGCGAATGTCAGGATGGATGCGGAGAACACAGGTTGCGATGAAGACGTGATTTTCAATGGCGTCCTGCTCCGCGCCCTCGAATCAATCAGAAACGAATTCCACGAACGTACGTGGCAGGCATTTTGGAAAGTCGTCGTCGAAGGACGTTCCGCCAGTGATGTCGCCGCCGATCTGTCGATGAAGCCAGGCACCGTCCGCGTTTCCAAATCCCGCGTCCTTCTTCGCCTTCGCCAGGAACTGGGAGATATGGGACAGTCATCAGCACTCTCGTTTGATTGAACCTGAGCATCGACGAATCACCAGGTGCGGATCCGCATGCCACAAGGGGCCTTGTCGTTTTAGTCTACAGAGGTGCCATTTTCGTTTAACGGCGAGCCGCAGGCGCAGGCGAAACGCCTCGCAATCGGAGTGATTCGTGGCTGGCCCCACTGCAAAGAATATCGATCGTTCTCTGACTGCCACGGGCAAAAAACTGCTGTCAGCGTGGCACCGGTCTTTGGTAAACTCCGTCATGTCATCACCGACGGTCTGAACAGTCTGTGAGGCGACCATGACGGTGCGTCCTGAGTCAGAGGCGATACATTTTCCTGACTCGAATCCTTGTCCAACGTGTGCTGTACGCAGGCCGTATGCAATGGATGCAGACAATGACAGTGGTGTTCGGAATTCCAAATGCGAAGGAGAGACGTGTCATGAATACGGCGAGTAAGTCAATTCAAGTCGTGCTGCGTTCAGTCATCTTGATGCTTTTGTTGTTCGTCTCCTGCACCAGGGCTCCTGATGTTCCGGTGGGGATTGTCAGCGAAGACCAGAAAGAAAATGCAGCCCTGGAAACCCATGAACTTTCAACCGTTGCGTTTTCGAATGCTCGCGAAAAGATGGTCGCCAATCAGCTGATCATGCGCGATATTGTCAATGAACGTGTCCTCGCTGCAATGCGAAAGATTCCTCGTCATGAATTCGTGCCCGAAAACATGCGGGATCGTGCCTATGCAGATTCACCCCTGCCAATCGGCAAGGGACAGACAATTTCACAACCGTATATTGTGGCCCTGATGACGCAGCTCGTTGATCCGCAACGCCAGCATAAGGTTCTCGACGTCGGAACCGGATCAGGATATCAGGCCGCGGTGTTGGCAGAGCTGACAGACAATGTGTACAGCATTGAGATCGTTGAGTCATTAGCCAATGCAGCACGTGACAGGCTGCAGAAACTGGGATACAGAAATATTTCAGTGCGTCATGGAGACGGATACCATGGCTGGCAATCCGAAGCCCCGTTTGATGTGATCGTTGTCGCTGCAGCTCCCGATCATATACCGCAGGCGCTGATTGATCAGCTTGCACCGGGAGGACGAATGGTGATCCCCGTCGGTGACTTCTATCAGGAATTAATGATGGTGGAGAAAGACCAGAACGGGAAAATCACAAAACGGGAAATCATTTCGGTCGCGTTTGTTCCCATGACGGGTAACGCAACAAAATAACGCCTGCGACAAGGCCGGCATTCCTCACAGGTCACCGCGACAGCTTCCCAAGACGAGAGCAACACTGGCCCGGCCTGACGGAGATCCTGAGACCGTACAGCAGATTTTTGGCCACTCCAGCAAGGACATTACAGAACGCACGATGCCGACGTGGATCTGTTCCCAGCCGAACCGAACGCCCTGCAGTTTGTCGGTCGAGCAAGGCGACAGAGTGCTGTACCCCGACATTCGCTACTTCTTCTATCTCACGAACGATCGCACGCTTTCGGCTGAGGACGTTGTGTTCTCCTGCAACGATCGCTGCGACCAGGCCCCACATCAATCAGAAGAAGGGCTGATTGAGCAACTGTCGAATGGTCCTCGCGCGTTTCAGGCTCCTGTCTTGCCAAGCCCGGAAGTGGAATGCGGTCTCGACAACTGCAATGCCGCCTACATCGCTAACGATCATATGTAGGATGGACATTCATGTCCGTCGGATGGCCATAAACCACTGTCGAAGCGAAGGTGACTTGTGCCTTGACAGCCGCTCGACAATGTGACGGTGCTTGGCCAAAGTCTCGGACATGGATGTCCAGGCTACAGGAATCGCAAAGCTTGGAGCGCCGGAAAACCCAACAGCCTGAACAAAAATCAGATTTTCCGGGCCTGACGGATTGTTGGAATGCTGTGTGATCCGTGACAATACGCCGAGCGTTCTTGCACTCACCGTTCAATTCGATTCACCTCGCACCGCACGACAGGACAGCAACATGATCATTGGAAAGCTCTGGGGCAGTTTTAGGGCACAGATGAACAAGCTGGCAAACTTTTTCTGGACAGCCGATCCAATCGCGCAGATGCAGTATGAATACGACCAGGCCGTCGAACAACTGAAGGGCGGTCGCGAAGGCCTTGCTCAGTACCGTGCCCTGGTAGAAAAAGTTTCGCAGCAGGCACACGCCGAAAAGGCCCGTGTCGCTCAACTGGAAAGTCGCGTGAAGGCCTACCTGCAGGCGGGCGATCGAGCCACCGCAGCAAAATTTGCCCTGGACCTGCAGAAAGCCAAGGAAAGCCTGGCTGACAAGATTTCCCAGATGCAGATGCACGAAACGTCGTACGAAAACAACGTCACGAAGATCAAGAATGCCACGAAAAAAGTTGGCGAAATCAAAGACAAGATGCAGACGTACGACGCGGAACTCAAAATGAGTCGTGCCGAAGCGGAAATGGCTGAACTCACCGGATCCCTGAATTTTGACATCACCACCGATATGGGGCAGATCGAACAGGTCCTGCAGGATCAGATCAATAAGAACCGCGCCAAGGTGCGAGTCGCCGCGGACCTTTCAGAGCAGGGTGTCGATGACATTCTGCGTGAAACGGCAGCGGAAGGTGCGATGGCCGAAGATGCACTCAAACAGTTTGAAGCGGAAATGGGTTATCTGACTCCGGGGACAGCGAAAGTCGCGCAGGAAGAAAAGCAGCTCGGTCCACAGACGACGAAAGAAACGAACTGAAGATGGACAACACGCCCGAGGTGGCTGCACCGACGATTGATCTTCCTGCGTGGTTTCCGGCATGGGCCAATGTTCTGGCGCAGAAGTATTTCTCCGGGACGTCATGTTTCTTTGTCGTTCACGGTAATGTGCATGACCTGATTCCAGTGCCGAAAGACGGCGGCACGGAATTCCTGAGCCTGTCCGAATTCCTTGGCGAATATTTATTCGCCAAGTGGGATCTGGTACTGGAACACAACCTGAGCCAGGGTCTGCAGGCGATGGCGGGCAGCAGTGCAGATCGCCACACGAAGATGATGAAGGAACTGACCGACCTGTTCGGCCCGTACCGAAACTGGTCGCGCGATCCGGATGACATCCTGCTGACGCTCGACCAGATGATCGAACGCACGCTGATCGAAGATGACCCGAAGAAGCGGCGACGCATGGCGGTCGTGTTTGATTTCGGTCAATACCTTGTGCCACCGGGCGATGCGGCTCAAATCGCCGGTCGCGTCGCTGCACGAGTCGTGCGGTTTCTCGACTGGGCTCGCAATCCGTGGATTCGCCGGGTCAACATGGCATTCTGTGTCGTCAGCGAAAGCCTCTCAGAACTTAACGAACGACTGACGTCCAGTCCGTTCGTGGCCACCGTCGAAATTCCGATGCCGGATGCGGCAGCTCGGGAAAGTTTCATCGCGGAACGATTTCGCACAAACTCGAACAAGGGAACTCCGGCGGCAGACGTGATGAATGCCGCTCAGTTGACGTCTTCTTCGAACGGATTGAGCTTGCTCAGTCTGGATCACCTGATCTCCCTGGCATCACGCTCCGGCGGTGTCACGGTACGGCAGTTTCAGGATCTGAAAAAGAGCGCCATTGAACGCCAATGCGGTGGATATCTGGAATTTGTCGAACCGAAGCACAAGCTGGATCTGGTCGTCGGGCAGGAAGCGGCGGTCAAACGTCTGCGGGACGACGCGAGCCTGATCACGAACGGCGTGGAGGCAGTCGGCAAACGGCTCCACGAAGATCGCCTGCTCGAGGGATAGATCGTCCGGCAGCGCAAGTGGGCCGTGCGACCAGGCACCGGGCGTGGCAGAGATGAGACCGTACTCGGCGTAGCCGGCGTACGTGTCGCCGTAGATCCGCTGGCCCACCTCCCACTCGACGACAGCGGCGCCGACCCGCTCGATGCGGCCGATCCACTCATGACCGGGGTTGAACGGATACTCGCCGTCGTTCACGCCGATCAGGTACTTGCGAACATCGGTCGGGCACA
>JANOUN010001536.1:0-2979 GCA_031416875.1 Planctomycetota bacterium
AGGACGTTGAGAGCGGGATCGAGATTTGAGATCTGGACAGACACGGGCATGATTCTGAGCGTATGGATTAAAACGGTCTCAACAGATCATACTGTAGGCGGGAACGGGCGTGCTTGGCGAGCGCCGGACCGCCATGGGGCAGGTCAGGTTTTCGGCATTTTCGTTTAACGGCGAGCCGCAGGCGTAGGCGCAACCTGGCACCGACGCCTGCGGCTTGCCGTTAAACGATTAAAACGACCTTTCCGCAACCCAATCCCACCGTATGACGGAGGCAAATGGCGAATGCGTAAAGTTTTTTCCGTGGATCGTCTTGAGTTCTTTGTCAGAATGCTCACGATTCGATAAAATCCGGCTATCCGAAAAGGGGTCTGACCCTCTCGGGCAGGACGAAAATACAACATAAACGCTCGCCTTCAAAGGGTCAGACCCCTTATTCGGATAGCGCGTTCTGAAAGGTCGTCCCATGTCGATTGCTGAAAAAACCAGCGCCCGCACGACACGTTCAGTCCGTTCGCCGCATATTAAGCTGACAAAGTACGACATCACAGTCTCGGCACTTTCAACTTCGGCTCTGTGTGCCATGTTGACACTGATCGTGATGATCATCATTTGGTTGTCGAACCTGCTTCCGTCGCCGCAAAAGAAGCAAGTTGTCATGTTGCCTCCGGGTGATGGCGGCTGGGAAGACGGCGATCCAAACGCCACACCCAACGTGGAATCGCCCGAAGATGCTTCACTCGATCCGTCGCTCGCAAACGAAGAAACAGACGTGACGGAACTGGAAGAAGTTGTCGAGCAGATGGTTGAAGTTTCCGAGAATGCAGCAGCCGTTGTGGCTCCGAATGAATTTACCGGTTCAAAGAACACAGGAATCCCCGGCAGCGCTGACGGCACCGGTGGTCGGCCGCTGGGGACGGGAGGTGGTGGTCGCGGCGGCACGAAACGGGAACAGCGGTGGATCGTCGAATTCGCCGATAAGGGCGATCTCACGAGTTACGCGGCACAGCTGGATTTCTTTGGGATCGAATTGGGAGCGATGTTCCCTGCGGAAAGTCGTCTGGTCTACATGAGCAACATGAGTGCCGATAAACCGACGACGCGAGAGATCAAGGAAGGTGCCGCTGGCGCGGAGCAGAGATTGTTCATGAACTGGGCTGACGGCAGTGAAGATCGTCGTGTGGCTGACGTCGAACTGTTTCAGAAAGCGGGCATTGACGCATCGGCGGCGGTGGTGCTGCACTTCTATCCGTCAGAAACAGAAATACTGATGGCCACGACTGAACAGGAATTCGGAGGCCACACTGTCGATGAAATCCGAAAAACGTATTTTCGAGTTCGCAGAGCCGGCAGTGGGTTTGAGTTTTTTGTCCAGAAGCAGTTACTGAAGTAATGGTTGGGAAGCGGGGTCAGGAACCAATAGCCAAATGACCCGATGGGTGCTTCGCACGATTGGTTCCTGACCCCGTTTCCCGACCGACGTTCGTAGTTGAATCTTCATTTCACCTTTCCGTTTCTCCTTTTTCGTCTTCTCGGAATGTCCTATGAACTGGTTGCAGAACGGTGCCGGCTTTGTATTCATGCTGGCTCAGAGTAATAAGGTCGAAGCTTCGTTCATGATGAAGGTGGTGGAAAACTCCATCTGGATCGGGATTGGAGCATGCGCAATGCTGGGCGCGTTTTGCGGTTATCTGCTGTTTCGCAGGATCAAGCAGAAATCATTCCCGGGCGTGGAAGCTGAGCAGACGTTTCTGAACGACATAGGTGAATGTTTTGACCGCAATGACTTCGATGGAGCGCTGGCGATGTGTGATACGCCGGCGCTCTGGAACCGCGCATTGCCGCAGTTGGCGACGCTGGCTGTGCAGCAGCGTGACCGTCCGATCGGAAAAGTCCGGCAGATGCTGTTGGAACGCTTTGAACGCGACATTATGACGGGGCTGGATCGGCTCAACAACTGGGTTTCCACCAGCATCAAGACCGCGCCGCAGCTGGGACTGCTCGGCACGGTGCTCGGGATGATCAATGCGTTTTCCAAAATTGCCGGTGCATCGAATTCTGGTGTTGAACCAAAAGAGTTGGCTGCCGACATCAGCTTCGCCCTCTGGACGACGGCTGCCGGAATGGCGATTTCAATTCCATTGATTGTGCTGAACTCCGCGGCACAGAACAGAATCAATGGACTGCAGGAATCTGTCGATGAAGGACTGGGGCCGATGCTGGAAGATCTTGCCGCTGCTCAGCAGCGCGTCGGGGGCACGGCGTGAATTTCCGCGGTTCGATTGTGCCATGATTCTGTCAGTCCGCATTTCAGCAACGTGCTTTGCAGTTCGCTTACCAGATTTCGCAGTCAGGATTCCTGAATGTCCCAGGTCGCTGAAGATGATGACGAAGTGTACGTCCGCAAGAAGCGTAAGCAGCAGGACACTGAAATCGATATTACCCCGATGATCGACGTGACGTTTCAGTTGCTGATCTTCTTTATGGTGACGTCGACGATGCAGGGCAATCCGCCCGCTGATCTGCCACCAGCGAAATCGGGTGGATCAATTGAAGTCGCGAAGGTCATTAACGTCGTGGTCAAGCCTGCGGCAGTTTCCGGCGAGGCACCACAGATCGAAATCAATAAAGAGGCCGTCAATCTGGACGAACTCAAATTGGCGCTGGAAGAACAGGCCGGAGCACGGACGGACGGGATTCATGTGATGATCCTGGCCGACCGCACCATGAAAAACGGAGATTTGAATGAGGTGGAACTGCTGCTGTCTGAGATTCCGGGCGTGACTTACCATTTTGGGGTACAGGATCGACGCGATTAGGAGCCTGTATGAATACCGCTGTTCTTGTGAGCGGCAAGGCGCTAGCCGCCGGTTTTTGCAGGCAAATTACCCGCGGCTAGCGGGGTGTTGATTTAGTGATTTTTGGGGCTCATAATCATACCAACCCGAAGCGCCAGCGAGGAATTCAGCCGTTTCTGCCTCG
>JANOUN010001537.1:0-39847 GCA_031416875.1 Planctomycetota bacterium
CTTTGCGCGGGTAGCATGAGCAGAGCCGTTCGCCGATCGCTTTGTCCCCTAGGAGGTCCACCATCTGGTTAGCCGTAACGCGCACGGCAATCTTGCTTTCCATGAGCTTCACTATCCGCTGGTGATTGAAGTCTTGGCTCACAGCGCACCTCCCACGAACACTGAAACCTTGGCAATCTTTATATCGCTGCGCGCGTGAATCTGCCCCAGTGCAAACCATGCACGCTTGCGAGCCGATGCGACACATGATGCTTGGATGGTGCCGCTGAGTCCGTGGCAGGTGAATCGGTAAGTGGACATTGTTTGCCTTGCTCGGACTTGGTCCGTTTGGGTTACGAGCAGGATGATATGAGTATGCACAAGATGCATAATACTATCTGGCAGCCTTGTACAGCAATTTGTCTCATGACGTGAGATAGCGAGAGGATGCGTTAGGGAATATCGATAACTGAATGTCAAGCGGTAAACTGATAATGCCTATACAAGCAAGGACCGGCAGTAACTGACAGGAATTGTCACCGGATGGCTGTTTGATTGAATGAACCACGCTATTGAGAATGACTCGCAAGAGGCACGCGGGTCCGGTATAGTGGAAACACGTGCGGCATACCGGATGCATTGAGCGGAGAATGGTCCCGGCCCTTACACGGCGATTGAGGACGCGGGAGACATTGAGCGGTTCAGTGGGTGACGGGTCGGCATGAGACTGCCGGGCGCGTAGCGATGCTGTCCTACTAGGAGCGATGGGACATGGGGAGAAACATTGGCGCATGGAGAGACGCGGGTGGTTGTGGGAAGTTGTTCCGCCCCCACTCTAGCCTTCTACATCTCTTCTCTTCATCCTCTCAATCTCCTCCTCTCTCCGCCAATCTCCGTCCGTCACGCCGTGGGGTGCGGTGATGAGTAGCACGGTGATTAGCGTACGTTGAGCTATGGCGCAGCCGTGGCGATTCATCAATTAGGGTAGGGGTAGAGCACCAAAAATAACTCATAAAGATAGCATCCTCCTCCCCCAAATTTTTCCCCCTAAACTCACAGCCCCTAATTTTTTTCTCCCCTCAAATTGGCGTTTGCAGCTCAGGAGTGGCCGAAATGAGGAGGAAATTCCAGGATACTGGAATAATGTCTTGTATCGTGGAATTTGGATTACTAGGTTGCGCGTGCCAGTTGCGAATGAATTGCAACAAGGAATAGCGGGGTATTTTGGGGAGGAAGGCAGTCGTTTGGTAGTAGTAAGAGAATCAATGATCTCACGTCCAACAGCGACTTGTCAGACGACTTTGTCTTCGTACGGGTTGGCTAGGCGATTACAACCACTAACCACCTGAACCCTGCGGTTGATTGACATAGGCTGGTGTTGTGAGTAGGAATGGGTTAAGGAGCTATTCAACATGGAGACTTTAGAGCTGAATGATGAGAAGAACGCCGTTGAGGTGCTGAAGGCTATCCAGGCCTGTATTCGCGTTGGTATTGAGGTGAAGCTGGCTATTGATGGCAAGCTGATGGCACGTGTGGTTGCTGGTGCTGAGGCCCCTGCGGCTATGGTTGCTGAAGAGCCTGCGGTGGCCGTTGAGGCTCCTGTGAAGACCAAGGCGAAGTAAGCCCCGTGGCTAAGCTTACTGTTGATCTTGACAAGGCCGTGGGCGATGGCTTCCAGGCTGCCATCGCTTCACGGCACCGTGCTTCGTTGAAGACTTCTGAGGCGCTGCGCAAGGTAGTGCTGATCACCACCAAGGCTGACACGCAGACTGAGCTGGATGACTTCCCTAAGGGGCAGATCGACCCTCAGATGCAGCTTCTGCTGATTGCTCGTGATGAGTTCCAGAACGCGGAAGATCCGACAACGAAGCTTGGTTTCTACAAGAGCATGCGCGAAGTTTACCTATCGATGGACAAGCGGATCATGGATACCATGCAAATGGTCATGACTGAGCGCCATCACAACGACAAGCTGGAAATACTGGCCAAGGCTGCCAATGCCAGCGAACCGACACAGGCTGAGGTCGATGCGGCCATTGCAGCTGAGGAATAATGGCGATCAGGCTTACCAAGGCAGCAGCGCGTAAGATCAAGGCGAAGTGGGACGCAGAAGATCCGTTGCTGCATTACGTTCCAGCAACGACGTTAGCGCGCGCGGGTGAGTCGAAATCGCGGTATATATGCATTCACGCGCCGAACCAATGTCTCGGTGGAAATACAGAGATTTACGACCCCGTTGCTAAGATCGCGCGCAAGGTATCGGAAATTGACTCGACGTTTCACGTCTATGCATGGGATGAGTACGGCGGCCAAATGGTCGTCGCTCAGGCATTGACCCCTGAGCGACTTGAGACGGATGAAATTTACGTTGTCACGCTGTCGGATGGGCGTCGTTTTGAGTCTTCGCTAGGTCACCGTCTGCTTTGCGCTGACGGCAGATGGCGTACGCTTTCAGCAATCCCGCTTGGATGCGAACTTTACCGTCCTCCGTCCACTTTGGGCAACGGCCAGTCAATTCATGTCGCAGATGGTCTGCGTTCGATGAATACAGACCAAGATTCTCAATCCGATTATCGTCATTCACGCCGTTTATGTGATGAACAACTTCAGTCGGCAGAAGGTATCGGCCAAGAAGTTTCTCCATCACCAGGCGATGCTCCGCTACGTAGCATGGACTTTGACCAGAAAGCTTTCGGGCATACGGATGACCAGGGGTATAAAGAAGCACATACCCATCCTTTTCCACGGTCCGCCCCCCCTTCCAGTTGGGGTGACCAGGGCCAGAGCGAGGCCCTGACTTCATTGTCTGAATCCCATTGCGTCGGCACGCAAGGGCCACAGCCGCAACCCCAACACAAAAGTGATCGGCAACAATTCGCTGTTGCAGCTTCTGAACCTCAATCATTTCGCGAATTTGCTGTATCTCTTCAGCAGATGGCTGGAATGGAACGCGTCTCTCTCTCATGCGGCCTCCGTGTGGTTAGTTGTGTGTTCGTCCGCAATGATCATAAGTATGACTTCGAGGTACCAAACTACAGCAACTACCTAGTTGGTGGGTGTGTCACACACAACTGCGGTAAAACTGCTTGGATGCAGTACATCGTAGCATCGGCATTACGCAACCGCAACACAAATTGGGTAAACGCTCGTCCGATAAGAGTTCTTCTCGTAATTCCGACACGCGCACAAGCCGCTGACGTGTGGGGCAATCGCATGCTCAAGGCCTCCGGATTGTTCGGCGCGATGGGCAAGCATCCGTGGATTCCGGCCCGCGAGATCAAGCGGACGTACAACAGCTTTTCGCCAGCAGGCCCATACCCCGGCAAGATCGTGATGAAGAACGGCAATGAGCTGATCACTATCCTTTCCGGCGTTCCTAACAGCTGGAAGGCGCTGGAAGGCATCACGGTCGACATGGTTATCCGTGACGAAGTTGCAGGAACAGAGAATCTTGGCGATGAGCTTCAACCACGCTTACTGGCATCTCGCACACGCGCCTTGGCAGGCATGCAGCCATGGGGCGGCGTGATGATTTGGGCGGCGACAGAGACGAAATACAACGAAGAGTGGCTCCTGTACAAAGGGCGCGCCCTGGACGGCCAGCCTGACCACGTTTATTTCAAGCCAGAGCCGGAAGAGGCTGAAGCATACATTTCGATGAAGGCGCGCGAAGAGATGCGCAACTCGATGTCGGAGAAATCGTACAAGATTCGTGGCGCAGGATCGCTTGACGCAGGCGATTTGGTGCGAATTTTCGTCAAGCAGTGGGACGACAAGCGCCACATGCAGGCGACCGACTACGTGATCAAGGATTCCGACAACATCATGATCGGATGGGATCCTGGCACGCATCACCCTACCGGCATTGTCATCGCAGCGATTAGCAAAGACGCCGCGTGTCAGATCAAAGTCGTGAAATGCTTCCGTCACACGAACGAAAGCATCGAATTTGACGCTGAGCGCATCCATTCGTTCCTGCTTGGGCGGAAGATCGCCGGTTTCGTCTACGATTGGGCAGCAAAAGCCGCTCATAAAGGCCAGCCATCATTGCTTCACCTCATGATTGCGGCGCTGGAAGCAAAAGGTTACGTGCCGCTGGCCGGATATATCCAGGCAGACAAGCGCGTAGAGCCAGGAATCAACTCATTCCGGCACTATCTTGACCCAAACCCTTTCGATTCGACCGTACAGCCGCTTTTTGTCGTCAATTCAAGCCCGGAATCAGGCGGACAGATGCTGCGATCCGAGATTATGGGCTATTGCAAGACGGAGCCGACCGGAACGAGTCCAGGCAAGATCGTGAAAAAGAACGATGACTTGTGTTTCGTCGCACAAACCATGGTTCGGATGGCTGACTATTCGCAAAAGCCCATCATTGACGTAATCGCAGGCGACATGGTGGCCACTCCAATCGGGCCACGCAAGGTAATCCGCTCATGGATGAGCAGCGCATCGGCGCATGTGTCCACCTACACGACAATGGCAGGTCGCTCAGTAACATGCACGCCAGGGCACCGCTTTTGGGTAAATAGCAGCGAATGGCTGCCCATCAGCGGGATTTCACGCCATGACAAACTATCTGCATGGACAGAAGAGGCGGAAACGCTGGAAATTGACCGCATCAAGTCGGCCACCCCACAACTGCCAGCGCCAGTTTATGACATCGAGGTGGACGAAGCTAATTGTTTCTACGCTAATGATCTACTGGCGCACAATTGCGACCCATCACGTTACCTCATCCGCTCATTCCCAAGCTGGTCATCCGCGTATTCCTGCGGCAGGCCCAAGTTTGAAGTGTTAGTGCCGATGGAAACCGCGCCGACGAAGCTTCCTGCGGGCGTCATCACGCAAACCATGGAAGAATATCGCGCCGCGTTATCGAGAAAGCTGGCAAATCGGAATCGTGCCAGCGTGCGCAAAGAGTTCAGTTACCGTCCGACGTACGCAATTCAGTAATTATCGCTTGCTGACAAAAATTGTCAGCCCACACTCTTGCCATGGACCTGATCCTTCGCCCTGGCTTGAGTTCGGTTGCAGCCATCGGCGCGGCACCTAATGCCAATGGCGCGTCCGTAGCGGGCACGGTCCTGACGCTACAGCCCGCAAGCGCATCGTTCGGCGGATTGATTACCGCTTCCGCTCAAACGATTGCGGGCGCGAAGACGTTTACTGGCATTCAGCTAATTACCAACGCCACCGCCAGTACCACCACCACCGACGGCGCGCTGGTAGTGACGGGGGGCGTGGGCGTTGGGGGAAGGCTGAATGTGGGGGGCGAAATAAGGGGCAATACGCTCTATTCAACAGACAGTTCAACCTCGCAATTCCGCCTGATCCCTGGCGGCTCAATCGGCGTGATGGATGTCCGCAACAACGCAAACAGCGCATATTTGCCGTTATATATTCGCGGGCTTTCGGTAAACTTCGACCAAGGCGCTGTGTCGATGACCGACTCCACCGCCAGCACCAGCACCACCACCGGCGCGCTGGTCGTTACTGGTGGCGTGGGCGTTGGGGGAAAATTGAATGTGGGGGGCGTCTCTATCTTTAATGGCGCAACGTTCCCCGTGATTCTTAATGGAGCGGCGGCGACTGCCCGCGCGTTACGATATACCACGTCCGGGACTGTCCGATGGGACTTCGCTGCCACAGCAGACGCAGAATCCGGCTCAAATGCGGGGTCAAGTTTTGCTATTTCTGCCTACGCGGACGGGGGGGCATATATCGATGACCCTTTATTTATTACCCGTGCCGCTGGTGGCGCTGTAATGATTGGCCGATCCACCGCCAGCACCAGCACCACCACCGGCGCGCTGGTCGTAACGGGCGGCATTGGTTGCGGCGGTCGCGTAACAGTCGACGGCGCATCAACCAAAACGCTGAAATACGTCAACGGCGTGGCAAACGCAGCGGTTGCCGTCCTATTCGGCGCTATCGGCCCCACCGGCTCGACGGCAGGCAACGCACAGGGCTGGATTCGCATTGATGTCGCAGGCACTGACCGCTACATCCCTTATTGGTAACCCATGTCAAAAACCTTCCCAAAAATCCCAATCACCAGAATCGAGCGCACTTTCCGTGTCGAGCGCGAAATGCCACGCGAGGGTCATTACTCGCTGCGCATTCACCGTGAAATCGTCAACACGATGGAAGACGGTTGGGTAATCAGCGTCAATCAGAAAACGGACGCCTACAATGAGCCAGTGGCCGAATTGGCCAAGCGTCCAGCGTTGAAGAAATATCTTTCAGCGTGCAACAAGGCTGAATCAATCCAAGACCTTATCATTGCAGAAGCCGCGCTCTACGACGATTTAGTCGCAGAAGTAGACGCCGAATCCATCGCAAAAGTCATCAACAACATTTAGGATTATCATGGATTTATCAGACAAAATCATTCAGAACCTTGTCGCCTTGTCCGGCGCGTGCTTGCGTAACGAAAAGGTTACCGTTGAGCCTGCTGCGATGGCCGAGCTATGGACCGACGTGGCAGCGGCCCAAGCGTTTCTGAAGCGTCCGAAAGATGCGCCAGGATCCGTTGAAGCAGCAATGATGAAGGACGCCTAATGGAATCCGTGCCCCTTGCCCTTGCTGCTTCAGTCGGCAGCGTTCTCGTCGCTGCGATTCTTGCGCTGTGGAAATACGTGATGATTGGCAACAAGAAGTGCGAAGAACGCAACGAGCGCTTAGAGATGCAGGTTAACCACATCAACGAATTGCTCTACAAGCGAGCGGAAGATCGCGAGAAGCTAGCGTGGTGCCAAGCCGCCGAAATGGCAACGGCACTGAATAGCGTTAGCGAAGTAACCGCCCGTGCCCTTCGCGTCCTTCGCCGCTACGATCCAAGCGACAGCACACCGGTGCCAAACTCGAACGACGACACCGCTTTGATTACGCGCCACAAATGAAGTCTATCTACCTAATTCTTGGCCTATTCCTGTGCTCGTGCTCCGTTGGCCGTGATCCTGGTGGCGTCACCGACCACACGACCGTCACGCACGTTGCTGATTTCAGCGCATGGGTACCGGCAATCGACCTCCTGTGCGCCGTTGGCATTGCAGCCGCGTTTGCAGCCCTTATTTGGGTGCCAATTCAGCGTTGGATACCAATGGCAGGGATTACCTTTTTTGGGACGCTTATCGTCACTGCGCACACCGTTTCATGGCTAATCCAATGGATGCCATACCTGATTGCTGGCGGCATGCTCATCGGAGCGTTGTGGACTATTTGGCATTTCCGGTCCGTGATTCTTGGTGTCAAGAACGGCTGGAACACGCCAGACACGGCAGCAAACCCGTCTGTTATTGATAAGCTATTGAAAATCAGTAGCAAATAGAGCGTGACAATTTTTGTCAGCGTACTACGGTGACCAGCGTCAACCCATAAAGCGAAGAGCAAACCATGGCAGCTGTCAACATTACGGTTACTGGCGTCAGTCAGAAGATTGCGCGGAATACGCAAGGTGCCTCGCAGGAAGATACGTGGACCGTAACGTCGAATCCGAACATGGGGCTGCCGGTTTATCTGATTATCCGCCCATCGGTTGACTCGCTTTTCCATTCGACGGTTGGCTCGACTGCAGCTGATGGACTTGCGCTTCCTGGCGGATGCTTCTATCCGGTCAAACTTGGTGCGTCGACTACGTTTGCACTTCGCCCCGTTAGCACCGCTGGCGTAGTTGATTGCTGGGTTGCAGACGCGGCCATGGTCGCTGCGATTCCCTACAAGTCAGTCATCCTTGATGCCGCTGGTGCGTTGACGCAAGGCAATAGCCAAAAACTAACTTACGGTTTTGATAGCATTGTGGGCGCTCCTGCCGCCGCCGGTTACGTGCATCTCGCCGTTGAGTCTGGCCCGACCAAGACCACTCGAATCCGCCGTCTCGTCATTGCCAATCCAGGCGCAGGCACTGCAGCCGCCTTGCTGACGTTCGAACTGATCCGCACGACTGCGGCGGGTAGCGTGGGAACAACTATCGTTCCGGCCCCTTACGAAACCACGGACGCCGCCTTTACCGGAATTTGCCGCAAGGATGGATCGACCATCACGGCAGGCACGCAGCTGCGGACGTTCTCAATATTTCAGCCAGCAACCACCCCAGGTAGCTTTTCGCCGTTCGTCTATGAGTTCTACGGTCAATTAGCCAAGGCGCTGACCATCCCCGCAGGAACGGCCAACGGCATCGCCCTACGGTGCATCAACGGCAACGCAGGCGCGGTTAGTTTCGCGGCATCATTTGAATTTACCGAGGAATAAAGAGTGGACGATACCGCCCCTGTATCAGCCCCGGCACCAGCGGCGGTCCCGCCATCCTCGCCAGCGCCAACTGGTAAAGACGACACCAAGAAAATAGCCGCCAAGCTGGGCGAACTACTGACCCGCTCTGACGGTGGCGATCGCGCCGCCTTCATGAAGGACATGAAGGACTTGAAGGGGTTTGCGTACGATGACGAAGGCGCATATCGGAAAATGTACGCCGATTGGACGATGCAGGACAATGACTTTCGCGCGTCAATCAATCGCGTCGCTGAATACATTGAGATCTTTGGCAGTCACCTGTATCCGCAGAACCCCGTTTCCAGCGTGGTTGCTCAGCATGAACCTGATCACTGGAAGACTGAGCGGTTTGCCCTTGAAGGCAAGATGCTCGACTATTTCATGCGTACAGGCAATCTTGAAACGGCCACGCGCCGATGCCTTAACGAAGCGTTCCTTGGCTGCGGCGTGCTGTGGTTCGGCTGGAATGCCGCCAAGAACATACCGTGCGCAGTATTCGATTCTATCGAAAACTTTGGACAGGACCCTGACGCTAAGTCGCCAGAGGAAGTAAACTGGATCCGCCGCACGCGCACCAAGCCGCGCTTTGAACTTGAGGCGCTTGTCGGCAAGGACTCGCTCTTTCCCGTGTCTGAACTCAAGGGCATGTCGGCCAGCTCTGACGTGATCAAGTACACCGAATTTTACTTCCGCACCGACGTTTATAATTACTGCGGCGACAAAGGCGACTCAAAGCCCGCCGACGGCAACAAGATCGAGATCGATAACAGCCCGCGCAAGTACATCCTGGCAGAAGGCCGGTTGCTCTGGTCTGGCGAATGGGAAATTCCGTTCTTCAAGATTGACGCTTGGCCATGCCGCAAGATGGAGTTCCGCTTACAGCCTGAAAAGCTGTGGTCAGTCAGTCCAATCAAGCCAGGGCTTTGCCACTTGAAGGCGATGAACTGGATCTACACCACGTATCTGAACAGAGTGAAGCGCACCACGCGCATGAACTTCGTCCGCGCCAAGATCAAAGGTGTCCAGGTTGGCGATGCTGAGACTGAGCAGTTGATGGGCGTCGGCGACCAAGGCGATGCCGGAATCGTCGATATTGAAATTCCGAACGGCATGACCGATCCGGACGTGAAAAAACTGTTCCAGCAATTGGTGCTCGACACCGATATGCCTGGCTTTGAGAAGGCATGGGGCATCGTCAATCGCGCTTTCGAAGACGCTACGGGCATGAATGACTTGATGCGCAGTGGCCAGGATCAGAACCAGCTTCGTACGGCTGCTGACGTAGATTTCAAAGCAAGTCGCAGCATGACCCGCGCTGACGACATGCGGAAACAGTTTCAACTGTTCTTCAATGACGTGCTCTATTCCTTGGCGTTTACAGCCCGTTTCTTGATGGGGGTTGACCAAGTATCCAAGTTGTTCGGAGAGGCCGACGGCAAGCTCTGGGGCGACCTTGGCGACGACAGCATGAAGCAGGCGGATGAGCAGTCCCGCTTAGACGCCGGCAATCAACTCATGCAGCAGTCGCAGATGGAATCGCAGCAGGCTATGCAGCAGGCGCAGATGCAGACGGGCATCATGCCAGCTGAACCGCCGCCAATCATGTCAGCCGATGAAGTGGACATGAAGCTTGGGCCGCCTCGCGTGGTGACGATGGACGACTGGATCTTTTCCGCTCGCCGCGAGATCGTCGCCGGTAGTATGCGGCCAATCGATCACGATGCCCAGGTGCAAAACCTGAATTTCTTCTTCCAGACCATGGCACCTGTGATCGGCCAAACGCCACCAGGCCAGCAGATGAACGCCAAGATGCTTGACCTTTTCTTGCGCCTGAACCGCTACGATGCCGAAGCGATCGCGGCAGCGGCTGAGTACAAGCAACAGATGACCGCCGTTACAACCATGCAGCTGCAACAGCAATTGAATCCGCCTCCGCCGCCTGGCATGTCTCCGCCCGGAGGCAGCCCGCCTAGACCATCGCCAGAACCAACGCAGGGCAAAGAAGCCGCCGCGATGGGCATGGCTCAGTAAAGGAAAATATGCCAGAGTATTCCGTCTTGTGCCTGGATTGCGAGCATATCCATGACCAAACGCACCGCATGAAAGAGCCGCACGAACCTTGCCCGAAGTGCAAAAGTGCGAATGTCACGACCTCTATTGGCAACACTATCCGATTCAACCCACCGCTTGACTCTTCGTGGGAGAATTTGAACGGCGGACGCGGGCAATATTTCTCACAACTTGAAACAAAGTCCACTCACCCCGACCACGGCACGCCCGACTGCTATTTCCGCAGTCGAAATGATGCACTTGAAGCGTGCAAGCGTCGCGGATTTACCGTAATTTCTAAGTAATTCACCGTCTGGCGGCACTGCTGACATTCCGTTGGCGCTCCCGCTGGACACCAGTTGACAAAAATTGTCAACAAAGGGCTTGATATATGCCAGAAGAAGACCAAGTTAACACCAGCGACCAAGGCGATGTCCATCAGAGCGATGCTCCGCAGATCGAATCTCAAACGATTCCTGATGCCAGTACGCAAGATGATGCACAAACCAAGGAAGCCGATAGCCAGCCAAACCAGCCCCCTGCCAGTCAGCGCGCTGAGGCAAAAAGTTCTTCCAACCAACCTATACCTGTTGCTTTAAACACGCAATCCGAAGAGAAGGTTGACGCGGATGGCTACAAGCGCCTACGCGATCAGCACAGTCAATTAGGACGTGAAAGCGCGAACTACCGCAAGCAGCTTGAGGCGCAGCGCGTAGAGCTGACTCGTTTCCAGCAAGACCGCGAACGCCAATCGCAATTTGCCAAACAACAGAAGCTGGCGCTGCATGACTTCCGCCATCCTGAGCACGCATCCAAGTTCGTTCCGATGCAGGCCAAGGCTGACATCGTTCGCGCTCAGCTGGCATCGCTGTCAAAGATGCGCCCGCCAGAAGGGCTGACCCCTGAACAGGGCCAAGCATGGCGGGAAGCGAGTGAGCAGAACTTGCTTTCAACGCTATCAGAAGAAGAGCAGACCGCGCTTTCCCAATTCCAGCAGCACAACCAGGCATTCCAGCGCCAATGGGCGACGAATCCTGACCAAGTGCTGACTGAGCGCGTCATCCCCATGATTCGCCAGGAAATGCAGCGGGCGATGATGGAACAACAGGCGCACCAGCAAGTCGATAGCGACTTCAATGATCCTGACCTTGGGCCAGTCATGAAGGAGATGGGCGACGACATGGACGCCGCCATCAAGAGCCTCGGCGGTACCGATGCTGCCTACGACTTCGTCAAACAGCAGGCGCTGGTCTATTCGCACAATCGCAAGGCGAATGATTTCCTTTCTCAAGAGAATGCGCGTCTAAAGCAACAGTTATCCGAGGCCGGAATAAAAGTTGGTGCCGCGAAAGCACAACAGGACTTAGCGCGAGGCAGGGCATCGATTACACGGGACGTTTCTGCTAAGCAGGCCCGGCCAGCCTATGAAGTGGCGTCCGAATGGGCGCGCACCAACGGCGTGGATAAAACATCTATCAACTTCCATCAAAAACTACGCGAGATTGAAAGTCAATCCCGCTAACATTCTAGGAACATCACCATGCCTGGTATCTTTGATGCGTTAACCGCATCTACGATCACAAATTACAAGAAGGGCGCGATCGACTCTGTTGTCGATTCTAACGTCCTCCTTTCCAAACTCTTTACTGACGGCCGCGTACAGCGCAAACAGGGCGGCGACGCTTTGGAAGGCGCTATCCAGGCCGGTCAATACACCCCACGCATCAGCGCTCCTGGCGAAGATCGTTCGGGCAAGTACAACCCAGCCGCGCACTTCAAGCGTTGGCGTGCTCAATGGGCTGAAACCAGCGTTGAAGGCGGCATCGATTTCGGTATCCTTCGCCGTAATTCCGGCGCTCAGGCTATCGTTGACGTTGCTGACCGCACCATGCCGAACATGTTCAAAAGCTTGTTGCTGAACGGCACCACGTCCCTGAACGGCCTTCTGCTTGGCTGCAACAGCGCTGCCTATAGCGGCACCGGATTGCCGATTGACGGCCTTCCTACCGTGCTTCCTGGCGCAAGTAATCAGCAGACCGTTGCGCAAGCAATTACGTCCTACGATCTTCGCGGCCAGAACGCTGACACTGGCGTGCTGACCGGCGCCGTGCCTGCCGTGACTGACAAAGAAGTCGGTATCGGCTCAGCGCCAACCTTGCAAAACTACCTCGGCTTGTCGCTGAAGTACAATGCCTTGACTGGCGTTGACGGATTGAAGCCAAACGCTTGGTCGCCAACCCTGGTGAACTCAAGCGCAACGGAATGGTCGGGTACCGCAAACGACCAGGCCAACGGCATTCTGAAGTACAGCCAGTACGCTGCCAGCCGCGCAAGCCGCTTCAGCGCGACTGACAATTCGTTCCGCCCTGCTTTCGGCGTGACGACTTTCGACCAATACATGAAGATGGGAAACAAGCTGGACTCGCGCCAGACCATCTTTGTGCAGCCAGGCGGCGAATCGAACAACAAGTTCGGTACCGGATTCAAAACGGTCGGCATGACCTATCACGCTGGCTTGTGGTGGTACTTCGATCAAGCGTGCCCTGTGGAACGCGGCTTCGTTATCAACACTGATCAAACTGACTTCTTCTTGCAGCCAGTGCTTGATACCGTTGATAGCGGTGCGATTCCTTCGAGCTTCAACACTTCGGGTGGTGGAATCGACAACGGCGACTTGATCGAATCGCATGTGCATTTCGATCCAAGTTATCTGCGACTGGTGTGCGCTGCGATGATCAACGGCCAGATCCGTTGGCATCCGCGTTACATGGCCGCTTGGGATAAATACGTCTGATCCCAGTGTCTAAACCTGAACCCTCTGGCTGTAGTGGCCAGGGGGTTTTGGCGTCAGTGGACGGCATTTCGCTGTCTAGCACGGGCCAGAAACCCAAAGGATATTCCCATGGCTGCAAACGCACCTCCGTTCATTCCCGGTCAGAGCGCTTCCGCGCTGTATGACAAAGCTTACGCGATCAATCTTGGTCGTAAGTGGATCTATGAAGGCGCTGACTGGCGCTTAGTCAAAGCTGCCGTTGCATTGACTTCAATGTCAAACGCAACTGTTGTTTCTGCTGAAGTCGCTGGCGTTCCGACCTATGTTGGAAATACCACGACCACTGCTGGCGACCGCACGTTTGTCGGCGTCTGCGCAACTGGCCAAGTCGATCTTGCGATCGGTGATTATTTCTTGGTTCAGGTTTCTGGCGTTGCTCTGATGATTTCAGACGGCGGCTTTGCGACTGACGTTGCAGTGGCCACCAGTGCGACTGCCAAGCGCATCGGCACTACCGGCGCAACGTTGCTTCAGATCGTTGGCTATGCCAAGGTCGTTTCAGGCGGCGCGGCTACCGTGCTTCCTGTTCAGCTCGTTGCTCGCTAAATAACTGGGCGGCGTCTTATTATGGGACGCCGCCATTCTTTGAGGGGATTCACGTGCCAGCACCAATCTACATCAAGGCTGGCGTCAACTTCCGCGACCAAGTGGTGGTTCAAACGGCAGTTGGCGTATTCACCACGGGGCTTGTAGACGCATCGTTTACCAAGCGTCTAAGCAATGGCGTTACTGGAAATTTATCAACGACAGGGCTTGCCATCACTGAAGTAAGCGCGGCGAATAATCCTGGCGTTTACGACATTCTTATCCCTGCGGCACTTATCGCGACCAATGGCAGCTATACCTTGGTCGTATTTGTCACGGCGGACGCAACCTTTTCATACTCGCAAGAATACTTGGTGACGACTGACGGCACGCCGTCAGGCGCTGGCTCACTGACGTTTACTCCGACTGCTGCCAATGGGCGCATCGTGAACGCCAGCGGCACGGCGCTTTCTGGGGCTACCGTTTACCTTTCGTACTCAGGCTACATCACCAGCTTCGTTTCTGACGCTAGCGGCTTGTGGGGGCCATGGGCGACCGGTCCTTCTGTGGGTACGGTAGTCATGACCGTTACCAAATCCGGTTACGGCACACAGACCTCATCGCTAACGGTCGGCGCAAGCAGCGTCACGGGGCCATTGATTGACATCGGCCTGACCGCTGTCGCCACTATCGCCACGACGGTTGCCAGCGAGCTGTGGGCATTCGCAAAACGCATGGCTAACAACAAGCCAGGTGCGCAAGCCGACATCAAGTACAAGCAATTGGTGAACGATGCCATTGACCGTTTGGCCATGGAGAAAAGCTGGAATTGGTACACGCGCAAAGGCTTTATCTCAGTCGAGACGCCGTACGCCACCGGCACCATCGCACTTACCCAAGGCGCAACGACCTGCGTCTTGACCGGCGGAAGCTTCCCAACGTGGGCAGCGACTGGACGGCTCTACATCAACGGCGTTCCTGTGCTGAACGTGGCATCACGCAACAGCGCGACCAGCCTGACCCTGGCTGCCAACTTTGGCGGAGCAACGGCCAGCTACACCTACACGCTTTTCTTGGACAACTACGCCCTGGAAGCCAACGCTTTCGAGTTCATCAGCGTCATGAGCGGCCAGAATTGGCCATACGCAGCGGGCGCATGCACGATCGAACGCCTGTGGGAATTGCAGGATTCGTGGGCGGGAAACGCAGCGCGCGCACCATGGTCATTCGCCATCGCTGGCGGGCGCATGCACATGTATCCGTATCCGTCAACGTCAGCACAGGTTAGCTACATTTACCGCGCACGACCAGCGCCGCTGGACGCGGAAACTGACATCGCTGACATTGACCCTGTGTGGATTCACACGCTGCGCCACTTGATTTCGTTCTATGTTTGCACGTATTTCGGCGAAAGCGTCACCGGCGATGCCGCATCATGTCTGTCGCTGTACAACGATTCCTTGGCACGCCTTATTGCTAACGACAAATCACCGCGCGGAGTCGGCGCTACCAAGACCGGACGCGGCACATACTGGCAGGTTCAGGGCTGGGGAACGCCGTAATGGGTGACTGGAAAGGCATCGTTACGGACACTTCCGACGTTGACGAAACGCCAGGCGTCAGCGTTTACCAACAGAATACGCGCATGAGAATCAGCGGCGAGCTTCAACGCCGCCAAGGATTCATCGCCACGGGACTTTCTAAGGCGAACGGCGCACTTCTAAACCTTGCGGGCGGTAGCGGCTTCATCGTCACCGGCATCGACGGACAGGCCGACGGCGTGCCGGATACCATTAGCGCGATTACGGGGCCAACGCGAAGGCCGCCAATCATAGACGCGGCCAGAAGCGGCGGGCCGTGGGCGACATCTGCCAACTGGGGCGGAAGCCAGCTCTTTTCCGTCTTCGGATCATGCGCAGGGTCAATTGAAGTCCGCACCGCGCTTGGAGGCCCTGCAACTGTGTGGATAGGACGTTCGTCTTTGTATGGCGGCACTGGCACGGTCATCGTCCTGTCGAATAAGGCAATGGGGACTAACGATATTTACACGGTCCAAGTCCCATGGTCGGCAGACCTCCCATGGGTGACTCTTATTGAACCCGGTGTTGGCCCTGGGTCACACAACGGCGCCTCTTTCCCCTGGTGCTTCTAATGCGTACCTGGACCGGGATCAACGCCGACACCGAAGCGACCGACCAAGGCGACGAATTTGCCTCAAACGTCCGTCTATGGATTAACGGTGAAATGCGCCGCCGTGATGGCATGTCAGCATTCACCGCTGCGTCAGGCACGGCAGCCATCAGCTTTCGCACGCCGCTGGGCGTTGACTACGCGCTATTCGCTACAGCAACCGGCGACATCAACGCAGTGCTGGCACCATAATGGCAGCAGCCTACTCATTCACCATCACCCGCGCAGATCCGTACGACACAGCGTACGAAGTCTGGGCACGTAACGGCACCGGCCCTATCGAATACGGCGATGGCTTTTATGTTGGTAATTTCCCAATCCTACCGCATGAAACGACCGTCAACGGCAGCTTTTCAGCACCAGCAGCTGGCTCATGGGTATTTGCGGCAACACAAGTGCAGAACGGCGTACTTGGCGCAACCAGTTTACCGAAAGCAACAGTATGACCATTTTGGCGACAGGGCTTAACACGAACGGGCGCGCATGCTATGCATCGTGCCAGGGCCAAGTTTACATGACCAACGGCTTCGACCCCGTGAAAGTCTGGGACGGCGTAAACCAATTATTCCAGGATGCTGGAATTGCTGGGCCAGTGGCGGCGATCGGCGCACCAACGGCGGCGGCAGGCGGCTTCACGGCTGGCGATCATCTAATCCGTTACCGCTACAAGAAGACCGGCACGGGCTACGTCAGCAATCCATCACCGGCGCTGACGTACACGGTTGCAGGCGGCAACGGCTTGCTGACATTCAGCATCGGCGGCGCGGGCAACATCGTGACGACTTCCGACACCAAGGTCGATCAGTACGTCATTGAAGTGACGCCAGTGGGCGGCGGCGTATTTTACCAAGCCATGACGGTCCCGGTTGGCGCGACGACTATCGTTGTGGGCATGCCAGACACGTCATTGATTCAGCAATTCAACTCAGATTCAGAATATGGCAGCAGCGCGGATCTTGAAACGTTCAGCGCAGCACAGCCACCGCTTGGAACTATTTTCCTGTCGTTTCGTGGCCGTAGCTGGACGATTGGCGACCGACCTTACCCATTGACGGCGGTGACGTTTACGAACACGTCAACCACGGTCACTGGCACAGGGTTCAATCTCAAATGGGCGGGCATGCTGATCACCAAGACGGGCGACTTCAACCGCTACGAGATCGCCAGTGTCACGAACTCGACGACCATGATCTTGTCAAAGGCGTTCTCGGGAACCACCGGCGCAACAACGGCATCGGTGACGTCACGATTCCCAAATCGCGGCAGCTACTCACGGCTATTTTACCCAGAGCAATACTACCCCGCAGTGTGGGCGCGCGACTTCCTGGCCGACAAGAGCGATCAGGTCGTTGCTGCGATCGGGCGCGAAGAGGGTCTGTACGTATTTGGCCGAAGCAACACCGAGGTGCTGATATTCAACTCTGACCCAGCGGCGGCGGCAGGTTCAGTGCTGTCGTCTTGTCGCGGTCGACGTGGCGCATTCCACAACCGCGTGCTGGTTGACGTGGAAGGCGAATTGTACGCATGGGACCGTCAGGGCATGTGGGCCGTCAACAAGACGCCGAAGCACATCAGCCTAAAGATTGACCCCATCCTGCCAACGCTGGCGGACTATGCCCAAAGCGAGAAGTTTCACGCGGCCTACGACCCCGTTGCCCGTGTGGCGATGTTTTTCTACGTGGCCATCGGTGACACTCAGCCCAAATATGCAATGTGCTATGACGTGGCGACAAAGAACTGGTTTGCAGATTCCTTCCTGCAAGGGATTACCTCAAGCGCAGTGATGCCAACCACGGACGGGCAAGTTCGTTTGATGCTGGGCGATGAGAACGGCTACAGCTGGTTCATTGGCGTAGAAAATAACTTTGACGGCACGCCACCAACGTCGCCATCGGTGACCACGGCTCAGGCAGGCGGCAGCACCACGACGTTCTATGTGAACAATCCGCTGCCAGCTGGCGCATTGAATGGCGTCATGATTTACCGTCCGTCCACCGGTGAAAGCCGCGTGTGCTCTTCAAACGGGGCGAGCAACATCTCTGTCGCCACCGGGTTTACGACCGCACCGGGGGCCAACGAAGAGATCTATATCGGGCCAATCAATTTCGAGTACCGTACCAAGCATTGGGTCGGGGCTGGCCAAGAAACCAGGAAGAACCCAGCGTTTTTCACTATCAAGCTCTTCCCTGGCTCTGGCACGGGAACGCTGCGGATTTACTTCTACCCAGATTTCGCCACGACACCGGCTAAGTTCACCGCGACTACCAGCGATTCCCAGCCGGACGGCGTGACGATTACCAACGGTAACTATTACGCAGAAATCAAGCTGAACGGGGGAAGCGGTGACGGATTCATCAGCATTCCCGTCCCTGTGCAGTGGAGCAACGCCATTCAGGCGCGCATCACCAGCATCCGCCCTGACGGCGCGTTACGGATCTTAGACGCGCAGTTTGTCACCGTTAAGACGGAGATCGCCAATGACATTGGGACGTAATCCAGTCGGCGCGAAGAGCAAAGGGGCTGCCGTAAGGTTCGATGACGAATCAACGCCAGAGGACATGCAAAACCAGATCAATGACGCCATTGACCAGGTGAAAGTTGACATTCAGGGCCTTGCTGGGCTGACTCCAAAGGGCGTCACCACACAAGTAAACTCTGGAAACTTTCGCTTGGTGGCTCCTGCGGCTGGCGTTATTCGGGTCAAGCTGATCAGCGACACCGCCACCGCTGGCAGCACAGGCGCGATCTATCACGTGTTCTCTTTACGGCTGAACGGCGCAGCGGTAGGGACGCAGACCATCGACACTCGCCGCGCAGAGCTTCCGGCATACCTTGGCGGGGTTGGCCTTGGCGAAGTGCCGGTTGCTGCCGGTGACGTTCTTTCTGTGCTGGTTGCCGTGACTGGCGCACCAGCACCGACATTGACCACGGCCAACCTGTGTCTATCCTGCACCTTGCGGAGTAACTAATTTATGCCAAACGGATATGCCGAAGCCAGAGCCAGTCCAGAGTCCGTAAAAGCGTACATGGCGCGGAATCCCGGCATGAATTACGAGACTGCGGCCAATAAGATCGTCAACATGGCAGGCACCACCAGCGGTCGGCCTGTTTACGGCGGCATTACTACGACAGGTCAGCGGCTTCCGCCAGTAGGAGGACCGGCAGGAGGGGGGCAGTCAGGCGGCGGGAGCGGTTCAGGAAGCGCCGCGCAGCAATGGTTGAACGACGTGCTCTCAGGCAAGAACCTACCATTCAACGCGCAGGTCCAAGCGCAGCAAATAAGCCAGGCGTCTGACATGAATGCCGCTGGCGAAGCAGCACGCAACGGCCAGATCGATGCCAATGCTGCCGCTGGCGGAGCATCTGCGCACGACCCTTCATTGCAGGGCGCTAAGGCGTCTAACTTCGCACGCCGCCAAACGGAAAACCAACAGGCCGCACGCGACATTTCCGAACGCGGAACGGCGCAGAATTACGCAGCCCAACGCTCGGCAGCTGGCGAACTAAACGGCGATCAGATGCAGCGCGACAGCTGGGCGCAACAAGCCGCCATGCAACGCGAAGGCTGGCAGCACCAGCAGTCCATGGCTTCCAGCGGCGGGCGCGGCGGGAATGCCGGTGGTGGGTGGGGCGGCGAGAGCCGTAACCAATTCGGCGGTGGCTTCGCGTTCCTGCCAACGTCTAACAATAGCCAGCGTGATAATAACACTAACTATTTGACAACCGGAAAGGTGACGGGCTACACGCCTGGCATGTTTGATTCTGCGCCAGAACCAGCTCGCCAAGCCGCGCTTCCGCAAAAGCCAGTCAACGCAGGCAAGGGTCAGGGCCAGCCAAACGGAATCTGGGCTGGCCCGCCAGGAACGCCGCCAAAGAAACCGGGACCGTCCAGCGGCCCGCCACTCTCTTACTAACTTATCACAGGATACCTATGCCAAGCCTATTCGACCAACTGAATCCATACGGCCAAACCAGCCGCGTTGACCAATCGCCACCAGAGAACGCCTACAACGTATCTCGGCCACTCGACAACCGCGTTTTGGGCGAAGTTCCTGCCGATCGTGCAGCTGCGTTTCGCAAGAAGCGCCTTGACATGCAGGGCAATGTCATCGACCTCGACAATATGCCTGCCGACGCCACGGTGATCAAAAACCACCGCTCGCCAACGCCGCAATTTGACCGCAACACGCCGCAAGTTGACCGCGATTATGCGTCAAAGAACATGCAGGACGTAGCACGCGCCAACGGCACGCTGGATGAAACCACCGGTTACGCCAAGCGCGAGCCGTTGAAGGGCTACAACAACACCACCGGTGAATACTTCACCATGGCAGCTGGCGGTGAGCGTGTTTCCGATGCACGCGCACGTGAATGGGCGAACCGCATCCGCGCCAATGACGTTACTGCGGCTGGCATCGAAGAGCGCAAATTGGCAGCGCAGTCTGCACGCGATGATGCGCTTGCCGCGCGGACAGAGCGGTCCAGTGCCAGCAAGCTGGAAGGTGACCGGTTCACGGAGATTGCCCGTCACAACAAGGCCGTAGAAGACGAAGCCATTCGTAACGGCGATGTCAACCGCAGTGGCGTCACGTCGGCGGAGAAGCGCGCTCAGGCGACGTTTGATCAAGCAGCTGTAACTGCCGACCTTGCTCGCGCAGATCAGATGGAGCCGCAAGCGCGAGCCGCTATTTATGCGAAACACGGCATCGTCTTAGACGCAGCCAAGGCAGGCAGGGAGGCCGAACAGGCGAAGATGGCAGCGCTTTTCACGGGAATGAAAGACGGGAACTATTCCACTGCTGTAACTGGATACGAAAGCCGTCTCGGCGGTTTCGCTACTCCACAAGAGGGGTTCGGAAACAACGGTGATACGGTCAAAGGCCTTGGCTCAGATCAGATTTCCTCGCATCGCACTATCCGCGCCCTGAGAGATGACCTTAGCAGCGAGGCGCGGCGGCTGTCGGCGGCCTATGGCACTGATTACGCAGAGACTCGCCGCCAACTTGTTCTAAAGATAACCAACAGCCTGCCAGCAAAGACGCCGCGCCGTGACTCTATTATCCAGGCGCTGAGTGAACTGCCTGCTGCTGGCGTTCAGCCCGCAGCGACAGACGCAGCGCCATCGTCATTCTTTCTCAATCCCTAAACCAGGAAATTAAATGGTACTCCCTCTCGCTGGCCTTGCGGCATCTTTCCTTTTGCCGTTTATTCCCAAGATCGTCAATTACGTTGCAGGAACTGACAGCGAGCTAACCGCACGCGCCAAGCTCCATCCAGTTTACATGGATATGGTGGCCCGGTTAGTCGGCCAAGGGATGACCCGCGAACAGGCGGGACGCGCAGCGGAAGAAGGCATTCAAGGCGCTCTTCACGAGGCTATGGGCAAAGAATTGCTGCCGCCTTGGGTCGATGACGCGGCCAGCATCGCCAGCATTGCAACCGGCATTGGCGCTGTTGGCGGACTAAAGGTCCTTTCGGCTGGTGCTAAGCTCGCTGGAGCGAAGATGGCTCAAGGCGGAGCGAAGCTCGCTGGCAAGGCCGCAAAGATGGAGGAAACCGCTAATCGCATTAACGGAATCACCGCACGCGGGGCAGATCCCGTGCGCAACGCGGGGCTAGGCAAGCAGATTGCTAAGCCAGCACCGGCCAAGCCGACCTCCGTCAGCAATGCCCTGTCGCAAGAAGAAGACGACCTGGCGAGCATGGTTAACCGCGCGGAGGTGCCGAAGCCAGCAGCGGCCTCGAAGCCGCTCGGCCAGGACGATATTGACGCGATGCTCAGCCAGACCGCGCCAACCGCCCAAACGAAGGGCAACTTGATGCGACCACTTGGCCTTCCAGCCCCTCGCGCAACGTCGCTTGAGCAAGAGTTAGCGGCCAGCCGTGCGTCGCGCAACGATTCCCCGATTGCTATGCGCGGGCCTATTCAAGACGCCGAATTTGAGATAAACACCCCGCCCTCCGCTCTGCGGCTGCCGTTTAGCAAGCCCACCGCATCGCCGCGTCGGCCAGCGTATCAGGACATTGCCACAGGCCAGTCACGCGATGCGTTGTTGCAGGACTTAACGCCATCTGAGCTGCGTACCTTGCTCGCCCAAGCGGGCCAGTAAGCCACCATGCCTGACGAAGATCGCGGCCCATTCATTTCAGCACTTGGCTGGATGAACGATGTCGGCCAAGTGCCGATGAACTTATTGCGCGGCAGATTCAAGTCTGCGGGCAAGAAGCTTGTCGACGTGCTTGGCGACATTCCTGATGCCGTACTTCCTGGCAAATGGATCCCGCATCTGTCCGACGATTCCGATAATATCACCGGCAGCGAAGTGCTGGGCATTGATCCCAAGAAGCACCCTCTTTTCAGCGGCATCGCTGACGTTGGCGTAGGCATTGCGGCGAATCCGCTGTCGTACCTTGGCGTCAGAGGCGGCAAGCTGAAAGCTGGCGTCCCGTTAACCGAAGGGTCGGAAGTTACGGCAGCCACACCGGCGATCGATGCCGTGAAGGACATTGCCAACAAGGCCGCAGAAGCGATGCCAGAGGGGCTGCGTAAAGTCGTTGACCAGACTGCCAGATCAACGCGCAGGACCGCGAACTACCTGGACGTTCCCGATGAAGCCGCTGCGTTGATGAAGCAGGCGGAGGCAAAAGGGAAGACCGCTACCCAGCTTTCAGAGACTCGGACCAACCAGATATTCGGCGACATGCTGCCGGAAGAGCGAGACATCGCAGGCCAGGCATTGCAGCGCATTCGAAAGACAGACGCTAAGGACCGCTCTACCTGGCATGAGATCGATGATCAAGACGCCTTTATCCAGTCACACCCCGACCTTGATCTAGCGGGCGTTTCCCGCGTCAAGCAAGCGGTTGCAGACACGCATGAGCACGGCCGGTTCCAACGTGACGAAGGCATAGCCGGTGGCGTCCTACGTGACTTGCGTGACGACAACGGCGAATCATTGCTTGGCGACACCTACGCACATCGCCGATTCACCGGGCGCGAAACGGCACCATTACCAGAGGGCGAAACGGCGGCAGCGCGGTCAACGTCAGCCAATGAACGAGTCTTCAAGACTCCGACCGAGGTTGTTCAGCATCTTCAAAAGAACCCCGAACTTGATCTTGAATTTGACCCGTTAGCGTCAGGTCTATCACGTGCTCGGCAGCAAGGGCAGGATCTTACCAAGGGCGCATTAGGCCGTTCGTTCTCTGGTGAAAAAGACTTCACACTGAACGAAAAGGGGCACATGGCGAAAATGGATGACGCCATTGCGCAGATGGGCGACACCGACCAAGCGTACCAGCTTAAAAACATGTGGGAGGGCATCCCTGAGCGCGATAGCCACGCATTCACCCAGGCGCTACATAAGGGCAACAAGCTATTCAAGTCCGCTGCGACATTCGGCGTAGTCATGCCTCGCATCAGCTTCAACGTTGGCAACCGAGTCGGCGGGCTTTGGCAAGTTCTGTCGAATGACGCAGCGCGGGGAACCATCGGCGCATCGTCAAAGCGGGCGATGTCGGACCTTCTTGGCGCTATTGATGACGGTGCGGTTAAGTTGTTCGGCGGCAAGAAGTCTCGCTGGGAAAACGGCGAATTGACCCGCGACTTAACGCACTGGGAAGATTCGTTCAAGAAGGCAAAAGGCGACCCCAACAAGCTGCGCGAATTGGTTGCAGCGCATCCAGGCGGCGGCAATAACGGCAAGTTTTTACAAGAGGCGCTGGACAACGGCGTGATTGACGCTGGATGGGTTGACCAGGAAGCGTTGCTGGCAAATGCTGCCGCCACGCCTCTGCGCAAGCGGCTCAATGACATTATGCAATGGCCAGCGTCAATCGCGCAAGGCGTCGAGCAGCGCATGCGTTACGGCACCTTCAAAGACTTGATGAAGTCCGGCAAGATGTCCGCTGAGAAAGCAGCCAAGACGGTCCGCGATACGTACCTGGATTACGCTCAACCTGGCATCGCCAACCGGCGCTTTCGTGACATCGTGCCGTTCGGGGCATTCTTGTCGCAGAACGTCAAGCAACAGGCGGGGTTCGTCGCTCGCCATCCGGTCGCTGGGGTAGCTGCGAGTCAATTCTACGGCGATCGCGGCGATAACGTGCGCTACCCATGGATGGACAACGGACTTTCGATTCCAGGCGGCCTGGACGAACAAGGGAATCCGCAGTACATCACCAGCCTGCGACTTCCCGTTGAGGGATTGTCAGCAGTGCCAGGACTTGGCTCTGACGACCTTTACCGTGACGTTGGCGGATCATTACAACCATTACTCAAGACGGCAGTCAGTTACGCCACCGGCAAGGACACGTTCACCGGCGGCGACTTCGGGACGTATGACAAGGTACTTGGCGAGCACCAAGGCGCACTTGGACGGACCTACAACAACCTACGCAGCACCGGCGTGCTTCAGCCGCTGACTGGTCCAGTTGACCAGCTCACGAACTGGTTGGATGACCGGAAGAGCCTTCCTGAGCGCGCAGTTACTGGCGTCACGGGCGTCAAGATGCAGAGCGTCAATCCGGCGCTGGCCAAGAAGATTGAGATCGAAACGTACCTCAAGAAGAATCCAGATGTCATGCGCTCAACGCGCTACTTCACGCCAAGCGGCCAGGAGCAAGACCCTGGATTGACGGAATTGCTCAATCAGCTGAATCAAGCGAAGGAGACACTGGCTCGACAGAGAGACGCGGCAACGGTGACACATCGCTGATGCGGCTTCGTTCGGCCTTCTTCTCGTCAACTAACTGACGCAGGCGGATAATTTCATCATGCGCCCAAGCGAGCATTTCCAGCTTGCCGTTGGGGTTGCGGTCAAGATCCACAACGCGGCCTTTGTCCTGAGCGGAATCAAGGAATGCCCAAATGGCGTCCAGACGGTCATTGTAGCGGCGTGGTTTTATTGAGAAATTAGCCATTAGAACTCAAAGCCGCCTCGCTCAGTGAATGTTTTGCGCCGGTGAGAGCGCCGGTATTGATGCTTGTTCCGCAAACGATACCGAAACGGTCCGCCTGCTGAATACTTTTCCACATCCCACCATGCGTCCGGCCATTCCGAAAAAACGCGCATCACGTCAACTTCATCAACCCCTAAAAACTGCGCAATCTCGCTTGCTTCCATTGACGGCATTAGGACCTTCTTCTCCGCGAGAAGAGCGGTAATGTCACCAAGATTCGTGGTTTTGCTGATAGCTAATTGGTACTCGATGGCGAACGATGATACTGATGGACCAATCATTTACTCAGCCATTTCATGATAATCGCAAACGCGGCCCATGCAGCGATGAACATGATGACGCTGTAAAGGCTTTCCCATTCGTCTTTTTTCATAATTCACTTCTTTCAATAACTTTTACGGTGTCAAGCACCTTCATGTCAGCCTTGCCATTGCCCGTGCGCGTCAGCTCTACGAACACGCGAATAGTTGACGACTTTCCGGTGTCAGGATCGTACTTAACCATCCTGTCTAGGCACGGCGGGCACCGGCAAACGGCAAGCCATAGAGAAGTGTCGCTCATGATTCCCTCACCGATTCCGCAGGCCAGCGCTCGCGTCCCAAAGCATCCCTAGCCACGTTGATAAATGTCTCACACAAGACGCACCTCCGCTCGCTCTCGGTGCCAGGATGAAACACACAGGGGCTTGCGGTGGCTATTTGGTGGAGGGCTTCGCGCAGCTTTGTGATCATGGATTCTTGCAGCTCGTTATATGCAGATTGTCCCATATTATTTCTCCATATTCACAGGGGGAAGAACCGTACCGGCCCAAACAAAGACGCGGCTGCCATATTTATCCTCTAACCAATAGCCCAGGCCGTGCAATTCCGCTTACTTGCGGATGTCTTTGCGCCCCAGATCTCGGTTAATTATGGCCAGATCAACCATAATGATAATATTTACCATCAGTAGAAACGAACAGAAGATTATGAGTTGTATGGATATGTTCATATTATTATCCTTGCCCCAGCGCAGGCCGGGAGTTGATTGGTGGGAACGAAATGCCAAGCCGTGAAGCTGATTTAGCAGCACAATTCAAGCAATAATTGCGCGCCCCAGTTTTGTCGCCATCTTCCGCAACCAGCCGATATACTGCGCGCTTGGCTGAACATGCGGAATCCTGGCAGGGCCAAGGCATTCCGTGCGAATCGTGGCGGAAGAATGTATATGTCCAAGTCACTTGCCGTCCCTCCACCGGGCCAGTCCAAGAAGGACAGTCGTCGCAAGTTCGCCCAAGATAATCATCGGCACAACTATAGGCAGCAGCGCGTAAGTGATGATTTTTCTCATTTTGGCCGCGCCTCATATTTCCGCGCCGCGTCAAGCATGTTTCGCTGAGCCTGGACGAAGGCCACCACGGCGGCAAGCATATCCTGGCCCTCAAAGTCAGGCCGCTTGCCAAGTGGCGGCTTCCATGTGCCGTTCACCATTTGCGTGAATCCATTCCCCATCAAAGCATCGCGCATCAAGCGAGCCTCGAACTCGTACCCGCTTTTGGCGCAGGCAAGTTCCACTTTCAGCTTATCCGTCTCCCTCTTAAACGTGTCAACGATGACCTGCATCAGATGCTCATGTAGTTCAGCGTTCACTTGATTGCTCCCTTAGCGTTTTTGTAATCATATCGTAAACCATATCCTGTGCTTTCCTGTGGCGCCTAATAAACACTTGTTTGTTACCACGCCACCACTCAGGTGGGGGCGTAGAGTTACGCGGCAAATTATGCGCCAAGTGATCTTGAATATGCTGTAGTGTTTTCATCATGTCAGCAGCGTCTTTTTTATTCATTTGAGCGCCTCCGTAATGTCACCAAGTACATTCACATAAACGCCAAGCTGCGTTGGTGAATATCTTAAAACGCGATAACCCAGCATTGCAGCGGCGTTCATTTTTTCACAATCTGCCAAGAAGCCAGCGCCCCTCGTATGGCGACCGCCCGAAAAGATTCCTCCGTCTACCTCAATCAATAGCAGCTCAGAAGGGATTGCAAAATCCGATCGCCATTTGCGCACATCATGGAACCTGAATTCCGCCACGGCATCAGGCCAGTGTGCTCGCAGCACCGGCAGAAACCATGCGTAACGCTCAATCTTTTTGATCTTTGCTTTGGTAAGTTTAGTGGCTGGTTTTTTCACGTAGCGCCCTTGGTTAATAAACCCAAATACTCTCATCCGGTAAAGTCATAAGTGCATTAGCTGCAATGGCTTATCAAAACGGCGGAGAGTCGGAATCATCAGCCTTAGCAGACACAACGCTCTTCTGCGCACGCTGCACAGGCGCAGGCTCGGCTTGTTTGCCATCCACTGGCTTGCCCTTACCACTCAAAAACTGGACGTTATCGGCAACGACTTTCATCTTTGATCGCTTGCCACCGCCGTTTTTATCTTCCCACGTTTCAGTCTTTAAACGGCCTTCAACAAAGCACGCCGACCCCTTTTCGAGATATTGCGCGACAAGCTCAGCCGTTTTGCCCCACGTTTCGACATCGACAAAGGTGACATCTTCCTTCGCCTGGCCATCAGCGCCTTTATATTTGTAATTCAACGCGAGGCTAAAATTGGCAACGCTTTTTTCTCCTACGTTTCGTAGTTCGGGCGCACGCGTCAAATTCCCGGCGATCATGACTTTATTGATTGATACCATGTGTTAATCTTTCTTGGTTGGTTCGGTTGGTTTATTGGCTGGCTTTACGTCAAGAATGCGAATCGCATTCCCACGCGAGCCGTCGGGACGCCGCACGTCACCGACAATAGTCAGCGCAATAAAAGCGCCAAGCCATGACTTTTCTATGGACGTGGTAGAGCCAAGGATAGCGCCAACTTTGCGCGCCTCTTGCTTGTTAATCACCCATCCCTTGGGTACGTCTTTCAGGAATACGACGCACTTGCTTTGCTTCTGCGTCTTTCCTGGCGTTGCTACGTCCTTCATTTCTAGGCGCATGATTTCGCGTAGTGGGAAATTGGTGCCAACCGAATAGTCATTTGCGGCGAGGAACTCACCGGCGGTAATGTCCGAAAGGTTCATAGGTCAATTCCGCCTTCTTCATTTTCAGTGAATTGCTGCGTCCATGCTGGCGGAGATGCCAGATAGATTTCCTTTTGCTCGTCCGACCAGTCACCATCTTTTTCACACTGAGCAATACCGCGCAAGGCCGCATCAATCGCCTCGTCAGCCAACCGCATGTAATCCGCATCAAGAAGCACGACACGCCACCGGAAGGGCGCGGACGTTTCCGCAAAGATCAAGCGCGCCTGTGGCAGATCATTAAATTCAGCGGCGATGATCTTCTGATACCAGCGCACCTGGATATGGTAGCCACGGGTGAAAATAGAATGGTCAATCTTATCAATGTCGTTGATCGTCTTCAGATCGTAGAACGTGCACGACTTACTCAGGTAGTCCGCGCGGCATTGCGCATCGATTCCTGCCAGGACATTGCGGAACGTGACCTCAGCGGCACCATTGCGCAATAGGTCGCTGATATTGGCTGGCATACGCGCCTGCATGCACGCAATCTTATGACTATCGGCAAGCGACAGGATACGCAGATGGCTGTTTTGATCGCGCCATGCCTTGCCCTCTTTCGTGGCAAACGACATGCCGTCTGGCTTTGTGATCGTCTCAGCAGCGAATCGCTCAGGCTCCAAAATCGCCATATGGAAATTGGTGCCAAACTCCATTGCCTCTGTAGTTTTCACCGGCGCTAAATCGTCCAAGCGGTCCCGATACAATCGCGGCGACTTGATAAAATCACGCAGCAGACTTGAGCCAAGGGCCGTGTTTGCGTGGTAGGTTTCGGAAGGCTCGTTGTAGATGATCATTGTATCTCCGTGGTTGTGGTAAAAAGAACGACCCGAACGCCCGTTCTCGCGGTTAGCTTCTCGACTCGGATTGTGAGCTAACAGACCTGATCCGTTTGGCTTTACGCCGTAGCTCTAACGAGAAGCCATTTGGAGACTGCACGCTATCGTCGCGGGACGGTTGTCAAGCGGGCATTCTCTTAAATTCGATCACCCACACGTAGAGGTCGAGATCCCATGATTTCCAGCCGTTGAGTGCCGCCCACAGGAACGAGAACGCCTCGCTGGCGGTACTCCCGAAATTGGACATCTCCCCATGTTCGTTCAATCCGAAATAATACCCGTGATGGGGGAGCGTATTGTTCCCGGTCGACGACTGCATAGCGACGTGGCGCTGCGCCCCTTCCGCAATCGCGTCCGCCTCGCTAATTTCCTGCAATCGCTCAACGCGCACGCTGGTGATTTCAAGGGTGATGCGGGATGCCCAGCGCGGGAGGAAGATTGATGGATGCCAGATCAGGCCCCCGCCCTTGCTGTGTGAATTTTTAGGGAAAGAGGGAAATGCAGAACGTTTAGCAAGGTCATATGGCTGCGTCTTACTTTCCCCGCCCGCCCTATATTCGATATTCAAATACCCGGTTCCCTCCGGTGGTCGTTCACCTCGCGCAGAGCACCGTGCTGTTTCTTTCACCCACAATTGATCCCCTCGAATTCCATAAGGGCACCTCACTTCGGGCGACAGGGGTGACACCTTGCCATCTTCTTTCCAGGCAAAGCGCATCAGGCCATCGTCACAAATAACCAGCTCATAGCCGCGATGCTCCCAAAACTCAGGGCCTGGTTGCGGTTTCACAATCATTCGCGCTTGCGTCTTGGTGCCAGCGAGCAATGCGCGGACCATCACGGACGAAAACAACATCGGCCTGTATTTCATGCTGTTTTCCACGTTTCGCCATTCCATATGGCCTGGATGGTTGATGGGTGCACGCACGCGAGGTGCGCCAGCTCGTAGCTGGAGGCGATGCCGCGCAGCTTCTTGATGGTGATAACCATGCTTTGATCGAGCTTTGTTGCGTGGTTATCTTCGCCCGTTGGTATCCTACCGTGCCTCCTCCGATCCGCGTGGTTGTCGACCGAGGTTGCCCACCGGAGGTTATCCAGCCTGTTGTTGGACGGATCACCATCGCCATGTGCCGCCTCGTGGCCCCTTGGGCACGGCCCCGCAAATGCTTCCAGCACTGCGCGATGGACGCCTTTCGCTACACGCTTGCCGTTGGCGGAACGGAAAGTGACGTAGTGGTATCCCTTGGGATTCCTCCATGTGAGCATGAGATCGCGCCGAGGGGATCGGATCTTGCCATCAGATGAAACCTGGTAGCGGCCTTCTAGTCCGACGACCGGCCTCCACTCCACCTGCGTTGCGCCGCTAAATAAAATTGGGCGGCTTTTCATTTCCAGTCTTCCGTCATCAGCATTCCCGCGACAAACCCGGCGCATCCAGCAGCCACGCAGCCGCAGATCAGCGCGCCACAGCCAAAGAACAAGGCGCCAAGGAAAGCGCCACCGAGGCACGTAGCGAACACGCCAGCTTTGAATCCCTTTTGGCTGACCAGCGGAAGCGGCTCGGCACGCAACGCGGCAAGGTCCAGCTCGGCGCGGGCATCTTGCTCGGCCAGATATTCAGGCGTTGGCGCGTCACACTTAGGCGCTTTATACGCCACGCCGGACAATTTTTGCGCTAGGGTCTGCACGGTTTCCAGCGGCCCGCCTTCGCGCTCGCCAGAGCATATTTTCACAGCCAAGGGAGGATTCCCGTCTCTTAACGCCTCTTGAGCTAGCATTATCCTTAAGGACTCGTCACGTCCCTGGCCTAGCTTAACCAGCGGGATCGGCTCGCCTTGGGCGGTCACGGGGATGGTGGTATGGTTCATTTGGCGTATTCCTTTTCTGCGTGTTCTGGTTCTGTCGTAGTTACGTCAAGCAATATATGCTGGCGCAGAATAACTTTTTCACCCTGTGTGCTTACCATCATGAGTCGTCGATGCGCCATCTTTACCGAGTGTCGATGGTTAGACCGTGGAATTGCAGCTAGCTCCTTGCTAAATCTGCGGGCGTCGTCAAGCGCCTTGAATTGGTACGATTGCACACAGTATGGGAATTCGCTTCTTGTCGCGACCTCGGACACTGTTTTAATGGTTGGCGGTTCGGTACTCATTTTCTATCTCCTTCTGATAGGCTGATCATTCGTTCCAGGCAGCCGCAAGGGTCAACGGAATGCCAGAAATCGGCGGAGGCGGCGGCGTAGGCGTAGGCGGCGGCGTAGGCGTAGGCGGCGGCGTAGTCGGAGGCGGCGTAGGCGGCGTAGGTGGCGTAGGCGGCGTAGGCGGAGGAGGCGGAGGAGGCGGCGGAGGCGGCGTAGGCGGCGTAGGAGGCGTAGGCGGCGTAGGCGGAGGAGGCGGAGGAGGCGGCGGAGGCGGCGTAGGCGGAGGCGGCGGCGTAGTCGGAGGCGGTGTAGGCGGCGGCGGCGGAGGAGGCGGAGGAGGCGGCGTAGGCGGAGGAGGCGTAGGCGGCGGCGTAGGCGGAGGAGGCGGCGTAGGCGGCGTAGGCGGCGGCGTAGTCGGAGGCGGCGTAGGCGGCGGAGGCGGCGGAGGCGGCGGCGGAGGAGGCGGCGGAGGCGGCGGCGGCGTAGGCGGCGTAGGCGGCGGAGGCGGCGGCAGGCGTTCGCAAATCACACATTTTTAGCCATGATTCTCCGAACCCGCGCTTTTCTGCTAACGGCTGTAGTCGCGGAAGCACAACTGACCACATCCAGTCTAGCGCCACGGATGACCGCTCCAGATCCAGGCCTCTGCCGGTGCCAGCTGCGAGCGGAAGGAGCCGCCGCCAACGCTCGGAGTTGCGCAGCTCAGATGGTGCAGCATCTTGGATCTTGACGATCCATTTGCCTATGACGAAGCTCATGCAGCCAGGGATCTCATCGGTGAGCCTGCCCGTTAGAGCGAGATTTATCGCCGCAATACTGCAAGCATTTTCTTCTGTTCCGACGCCAGCCGGGAGGTTTGGCATTTTTGACAGCATCGCTGCGATTGCTGACTCTTGTTCAGCGGTGATGGTTGAGTGATTCATTTTCTATCTCCTTGCGCCAGACACTACAACGTCCCGCGACGTGTCAACTACTTGTTTTCGCTCTTCATTTTAGCGCGCAAAACACGGGCTTTTGTTGCGGCAGCAGTGCATGCCCGGCGCTTTTCTGGTGTGTCGTTCTTCTTCCACTTCGCAGCGTTGCCAAGCTTTGACAAGACTAGCGCGGCTTTTTGAATCTGTGTTTTTTTCATCGCGGGACAGTAGCGACTAGCCACGGGAAGCAATAGTTGACTCTATGTCGCGGCACGATACGAAGTGGCAGGCAATAGAATCCGCCACAGGCAACGCTGTCGGGGTCAGCCAGAAGACTATTGTGTCTGCGGCTGATTGATGGAATTCACCTACGCTGTCCTGTGAGGGGCAGCAACGGAGACGCGGGCGCCAACCCGCTTGCCTTTTTTTCGTTTCAGTCAACCGTCGGCTTAGAAGCAGCCATCGGCTAAGGAGTTGGACCACGGCCCGCAGTAAACTTGTAGCCGCCAGAGCATGGTGCTCATAAGCGGTGAACGCCAATTCTAGGTCATTCCTGGGAACGGCTAGTTGCTGGGGATTCCATACGTTGGCTCGGTAAGAACCTGGGAGCACCTGGGCACGAGGGGGCGAAGGCCTAACCGTCCATTTAGCGTAACAGCACATGACTGAGACGTTTTCTTGCTCGCCTGCCAAGTGTAGGTCGAGTTACGGCTTCGCCAGAAATGACGGGGCCAGCTTTTTTGATGCCCCCTAACGTGCAGAATCCTGGACATTACGCTGAATAATAGCGGACAATAGCTGGTTTTGTGTAGTAATGGGTAGTGGGGTGGATGTTAGGTGACAAGAATGGTGTTGCAATTTTGGGATGGGGTGTAGGGTGGGAGGTGTCACAACCGCTCTAGCCAGCGGCGACAAAGGGAACCGGGCATGTTTCATCAAACCACAAACCAGCAACATTGCGAGAATCGAAGCGTCCGGCTTTGGTGGCTAGCTCGTCATGTTGCTGGTTTGTCGTTTCATGAGGCATTGACATGGATTACTCCGAAAAACTAAGAGACCCTCGCTGGCAGAAAAAGCGGCTTGAGGTTATGCAAAGAGATAATTTCCGGTGCCGCATATGTCACGGCGAGGAAATGACACTAAACGTTCATCATATTGAATATGAGAAAAAAGATCCGTGGGACGCCAACGGGAAAAATTTAGTTACTTTGTGCGAAGATTGCCATGGTGTGGTGAAGCATTGCGCGACAAGGGGCCAGAGACGCAGCTTTGAGGCCATTCTTAAACAGGCATGGGTATGTGGTAAAGTTGCCGCAGGCCGTTACAGCCTGTCTGATGGAGCAACGGCCATTGAGATAATCCCAAGACGCAAGAGTGACAATGGCGCTATTCGATGCTCAGCGCCATTAGGGAGTCCGTTTGTAGGCGGCCATCTGGGTGGATTCCCATGAGAATCCGCACCATCAAACCAGAGTTTTGGAGTCACCCAATCTTGTCGGCTCAGGATCCAGTCGTTCGGCTTGGCGCTATCGGCCTCTTGAATCTCGCAGACGATGGCGGGTATTTTATGGCGACACCAGCGCTTGTAAGGTCAGCGCTATTCCCGCTCGACGAAGACTCGACGAATGCTCGACGAGTGCTCGCTACACTTTCTTCCGTGGGATATATTGAGACAAGGAATCACCCAACGCATGGGGATGTGGGCATGGTCGTAAACTTCGCCAAACACCAGAGAATTGATCGCCCAAGTCCTTCTAAGATAAGGGATTACTTCGATTCGACGAATGTTCGACGAACGCTCGACGATCATTCGCTGCTGTATCAGGGATCAGGGATCAAGGGAAAGGAACAGGGAGCAGGGAGCGTGGAAGTATCGCCTGCGGCTCCTCGTCCTAAAAGATTTGTTCCTCCGACTCTTCTTGAAGTCACGGATTACTGCAAGACTCGCCAGAACGGGGTTGACGCCGAGCAGTTCCTAAACCGCTATGAATCGAATGGTTGGCTGGTTGGTAAGTCTCCGATGAAAAACTGGCAAGCGGCGATTAGGACATGGGAAAAGAATGGTTTTTCGTCGACTCAGGCTCCCCAGACATCTCCCGCCAAGGATTGCGGGAAGGATCTACGAAGGGATTTTCCTGATGTGCTCAAGTGGACGGGCGCGGAAGCTGTCGGGGCAAAGCTTTCGGAGTACGGGCTGGCTGAGGTCAGGGCCGTCTTAGAGATAGCTAAAAAGAACGGGCTTTGCTTTAACGCTACCGAGTGGGCCGAGGCATTTGATGGTCGACGGTCAGACTATGGCGGATGGGATTTCTGGAAGCCGAGAAAAAAGCTTAGCGAATTGCAAAAGGGCACGCCATGAACCTCCGAGACAAATCCTTCGCCCAGGACCGCCAACGCATAGCCACACAGGCAATCCTTGCCCGTTGCCGGTCGATTCTAGACACTTTGACGGAGTTCCATATATCCTCGGTAGCAATCGGACGCTTTGAGGCTGTAATCGACTCTGGTGCGCTTGTGGGTGAACTGGAGAAAGCGCAGAAGTACATGGAGCAGGCGCATCGACTTCAAGCCGACATCGACAAGTTGACCACCGAAGGGCTAAAATGACCATCACCGCAAGCAGCAACCAGCCCAAAAGCTACCGCTACCGATTACTAGACCAGATTTGGAGGGACGCTTGCAGCGACTCGTTTGAGTGGCGGTCAGTGCCAGAGTCGACGAACGTCTTCAACGAGAAGCCATGCGGCAGGTTTTGCAGCCTGGCGACCGGCGACACGATCACGTGCCAAGGGCTGCCGGATGGTTCGCATTCGTTTACTTTTGAGCAGGGGGAGAAATGAGCAGTCAGCGAAAAATAGTCCATAACGGGTTGCTGCTGAAGTTAATCCTTCGCGCAATGCAGGTTGCAGAGCCGATCCGCTGGCGTGAAGTTGTGGAAGAAATGCGATACAGCAGACCGTTGCGCAAGCTTATTTTACGGGAGGCAAGGGGCGATGTCAATTTTCGGATTTACTGCGCTTCTCTGAGGGTAAAAATATGAAACTGCTGCCTTGTCCGTTCTGCGGATCACCGGCTTGGGTCCAGGCTGACGATATTATCGGGAACTCTATCCGGTGCAGCACTTGCGTCTTGCGACTGTACGGACATGGAGGAGACAGAGACGCGCTAATTCTGCTATGGAACACGCGCTTGACATCATCGCGGGACGTGCAGGATACGGGGGAGGAGATAAAATGAGCGACCAAAGGATAGCGGCCACGGGGATGTGGGACATTTCCATTCTTGTCGAGTGCCCAGTGTGCGATGAGTATTTTGACATGGTTCAAAATAACCATGAGCTCCTAATTGATAATGACCTGGAAACGAAGGCCGTCGAGGCAACATGCCCCCGCTGTCGCCATGAACTCACCGTCAATCTGGAGTTTTGAAATGAACAACATCGTAGACATCAATAAAAAATACACCACACGCGACGAACGGGAGGTGGTTATTTTTGAGGTATCTGATAGGGTTTATTGTAAAATCAAATGTAGCGACGGATGGGCGGCGGTGTCCCGACAGCTAAGTGGGATGCTTTATGACTTCGGAAAATACAGCAACAGCGACCTAATCTTGGCAAAAACGTGGCGGGCGTGGAAGAAGGAAGAGGTGCCTAAGCTTTTTATGGCACAGCACAAGATCAGCAGAGGCCAGCGTATCGCCTGTGCGAATGGTGACGAGAGCACAAAGGAGCTTTCTTATTTATTCACTAACTACGACTGGCTCCACGAAGACGGCACGACCACGCCTTGCGGGGTATTAGACGGATGAAAACGCCACGCAAGATAGAAAAACACGGGACCGTTACGGTGGCCATTTATGAAAACGGAAGGATAAAAGTGCTGGATTCGCCGCTTAGGAGATCGCTTGGGTACGGGCCGAGGAAGACGGCTAAAACGAAGGACGAGGCATTAGAACAATGAAACTCAAATACGACCCGCCAAAACCACACAAAGGAATTCCCGTCTATATTGACGGTGTTCTTTTTGATAAAATGACGATGTCGCAATATGACGCGGTGCAGGCATGCTGGCCGAATGGGGCTTATGTTGTCCGCGTTTACGAAGAAAAGAAAGAAATCAAATGACCACATACACCTGTACTAAGTGCGGCGAGGCTGGACTGGGAATGTACGGACACCACGACAGCGAGACTGACGGGTTCACCTGCGATAAAAAGAAAGCGGAGCCGCCCTCGCCCGTTGCTGGCATTGAAGACTCGGATAAGCCGATTAAGTTGTTGACTCGGGGGTGTTATGATAGCAGTGATCAGTATTTTGAATACTACGACATAGAGGAGACGCAAAAATCGGTAAGGGAGTTTGTCGCGCGGAGTAAAAACGAGCGAGCCGTGCTCAAGAAAGAGGTGGAAGAAAAGAGGTGGGACGTGGTGTCGTGGGGCCAGAAATATGAGCGCGTTCTTTGTGAATTGGTGGAGGCAAAAAAAGAGTGGGACGTGCTCAAGAAAGAAAACGAGGCGCTGAAAAAGATTGAGCGTCAGCGGTGGGAGGGTGTTAATAAAACATTCGGGACTAATTACTCTACCGAGAAATTGAATATGCTGGCGCGATTCAATCCTTCATTTGGCGGCGATCAAAAACCGGAAGGCACCTAATGAGCGGATCACAACGGCGCAAGGAGCAGCAGCTACGCATCCGCTGGATGTTCGGCTGCCCAGCGTGCAAGTCGCACAAGTTTCGGACGGACAAATTCAGTGAGCCAATTTGCAACGGCAAGGTTCAACTAACATTCACTTGCCCATGCGGGCAGAAAGAAAGCACGGAATGATTTATTTACAGACAGAATATGACATAAAAATGAAAGGCTTACTTTCGCAAAGGGCTATCGGGATCAAAAATATGCAGATTTTTCTTGCGTGCCATCGCGCAGAGGGGAGCGAGCGGACCAAGCAGGCGCTGATTGAGTCGCAGAATGTTTTACGACGTGTCAATGAAGCACTGTCAGAAATGGGCGAAATATCACGCAGAATGGAGGGCGGCGGCGTGGCAAAGACCAAGCGGGAGTTAATCGGATCCCTTATGGTCTGGTCTGATCAAATGGCAGACAGCAATAAGAATCCGGCGACACCAGCGGCGGAAAAGTTATTCAATCAACGAGCCATTGACCGGATTGCACAAATCCTGAAAGCGAATGAACCATGAGCGGGACCTATTTTGAACTACGGCCACTAGAGATTGGCGACTGTGGCCATCGCGACCACAAGCGCAGGATCGCCAAGGTTGACAAGATTGCAGCGGCAAGGGCCAGCCGGGAGCTATTGCCGCTGTTTATGGGCGCTATTGGGCGTAGGGGTATGTCACTGGCAGCTGCTGCACGGGAGCTTGCTAGCGTGCCTTATTCGGCAATTAGCAGATGGACGTGTGGCGATGCTGACCTGCCGCCTAAGTACTTGGAAGCGGTGACTGCGTGGGTGAGTAAATGATTATCCTATCAATTATCGGCACTATTGTGCTACTTTTCGCCGTGTTATTTTGCCTGATGGGGTGGTTTGGTTTATGAACCCGCGCTTTTATTACCTCTACGAACGAAGAGACATCAGCGAATTGTTGCCGCTGATACTGATGGGTCTTTTGTGAGGGTTTCACTGCACGCTTTGAGCCGTTATCGTGAGCGCATTGAAACAGAGGACGCGGGCACTGATGACGATGAGATTGCGGGGAATATTCTGCACGCTCTCAGGCGCTCGCGTCCGGTTCAGTTAAGATCCAAGCGAGAACGGATCGGCAAATTATTGAAGCATGGCGCGCATGCCGGCTATCGCCAATACCAAAATATGGTCATGGTGATAGCTGACGGCAGCGTGCTTTCTGTCTACGAATACTTTCCCGATAGATGGCAGGCCGTCAAATAGCTGCAAGGTCCAGGTCGTTAGCGCGTGGCCAAGGCATCGGCACCACGTCGGCGGGGTCTAGGTCGATGATAACGACAACCTCTGGCTGAGGAATCCAGCACAGACGCTCCCCGTCCCAGTAGGTACGCCACATGTTGCGCAATAAATAGCTATCTAAATTGCCTGAACGCGGGACATCAAGGCGGCGGTACTTCATTCAAAGCGCTCCCGTTGTCTGGCCAGCTTTAACGCAATAAGCTCGGGTATTCTTGGCGAGATCGTCCGCCCACCTGAGAGCCAGTACGCGACTGTGCGCGGGCAAACGTGGCAGAGTTCTGCGGTTCTGGCTTGGGTCAGACCGTGGAGGGATAAGAAGCGTTTAAATTCTAGGTGGTTCATTTGTCTGATCCTTGCTTAAACGTAAAGAGGTGCTTGGTAAGCTCGCCGTCAACGTGGTCCCAAGATTGCGCTTTGATGACGTCACCGGTCTGGCGGTGCGTGTACTCGGTCAAAATATTCTTGGGCTTCACGTGATCGTACATTTCTGTCAATAGCTCCGACAATTCCCAGTCTTTCGGCGAATTATTGCAAGCGAGGTGGAACAGGTGTCGCAATATCTTGTATTGGTCCAACTCGCGGTCGGTGCTTGATGCGTGTGTGGTCATTTGGTCAGCTTTCTGGCCAACGCTTCACAGCGGGCCTTACATTGTTTGTGAAATCTGCTATCGATTAGGCATGCAGATGCAAGCGCATAATCGCGTAGCTGAATGGCTTTACCGAACCTGACGAACTTGGCCGCGCCCCGTTCGCCTAACTGGTAGACCGTCTCAGTGAGCACGTCTTGAACATGCGCGGGCTGGCTGGCATACGACGTGAACACCCTTGCCGCACCCACGCGTGCCTTGTTGATATCGATTATCAATAAGGCTTCCGCTTCGATTTGAGACACTTTTGCGCCCCGTTCGCATCGTCTGCCATAGCCGACCGTCCAATGGCCTGTAGTGTCAACGTAGGCGTGTTCTCGGAAGCCTTCGAATTGCTTGAGGTCGGAGGATACGGAGGCAAAGGCGCTCCCCGTCATTGCTAGGGCTAGGAGGAGAGGGCGGATCATTTGACTGCCTTTCGTGGCTTGGTGGTGACTGATTCCGATCGCGCGCCGGGAAACATGACGTGCCAGAATTTGCAGTACGTGCGCCAGTCACAGATGTGCATTTCTGTGTTGGCTGGGAAGGGGAGGCGATTCATGGTGATTCCTTCTGCGGGCTTGCCGCGTTGTGATGGGGCAACCTAGTCTACGATGGACGACCATTCGGCTTCCGCGTCCTTGCGGGCTTGTCTCGCTGCAATCAACGAGAGGACTAGAGAGTCTGATAGATCGCAGTATCCCAGCTTCTCAATCCATTGTTTGAGCTGGTTTTCAATTCCGAGATAATTGGGTTCGTTGGCGCGCAGGTTCATTTTACCCCGCCAATCGTAACGCCATTCTTAGCCGCAATACGGATGAGCATCAGAGCGCAATGTCTGAACCATTGTCCTGTGATCTTGTCGGCCATCTTGGCGGGGAAGCTGTGGACACCGTGGAGCTTGGCCGCCTGCTTGATGATGTCGGTGTAGCTGTAAGCAATGCCGATTGGCAGGCCAGCGAGCCATTGAGCGACAAGCTCTTGATTGTTTGGGTAGAGTTGGCGATTGCGTGGGCAGTCGTACTCAGAAGAGAAGCGGGCCGCAACGTGGGCCAGCTTGGCGGCGAGGGCGGCGGATTCGTCGCCGTCAATGTCAATGGCATCATTCAGCATGGCGCTAAAGTTAGCGATGTATTGGGCGGAATTGGTGCGAAGCATGGGAGACTCATTTCTGCGCAGTGCGCATTGGTGATGGTGTTGGGTAGAGTATGCACAAGATGCATGGGAAAGCAAGGGGCAATTTAGCGATTACACCAAGACGCACGGTCCCGCTTCCGCAATGACGCGGTCGTCCATCCGTTGGTAGTTCGGCGGCTTCCAGCGCTTGCCATCGGTGCGTGTGAACGTCAAGGAAACAATGATACCATCCCCTTTGCGCGGGTAGCATGAGCAGAGCCGTTCGCCGATCGCTTTGTCCCCTAGGAGGTCCACCATCTGGTTAGCCGTAACGCGCACGGCAATCTTGCTTTCCATGAGCTTCACTATCCGCTGGTGATTGAAGTCTTGGCTCA
>JANOUN010001538.1:0-3029 GCA_031416875.1 Planctomycetota bacterium
CGGGCACCCCTGTTTTCGAGAGCGAATGGACTTGTCGTGTTCTTCGCCCGCAACCCCACTCATGGAACATGATTGAAGATGGCGCACTTCGTGGTGAAAAATCTTCTCAGAAAAACCACATTATCAACGTTTGCTGAACAGGGTCGCGCGCATGAAGGTTGAATTTGTTCCATCAACCGTCGGGACACCTGCCACAAAGCAGTTTTGCATTTCAGCAGTCGTCAACGACACCATTGCGATTGACGCCGGCTCGATCGGATTGCTGTGGCCGGTTGAGCGACAAATGCAGATCCGCGATGTCTTTCTTTCGCACAGTCATCTCGATCACATCTCGTCGCTGCCTCTGTTTCTGGACAACATTTACCGGCTGGGCCCCGATTGCCCCTCGGTCTACGCCTGCGATGCAACTATCAAGTGCCTGCGTGAGGACATTTTCAACGACCGCCTGTGGCCGGACTTCGTTCGTTTGTCCGAGCAGGAATCTCCGTTCCTGGAACTTAAACCCCTGCAGCCCGAAGTGCCCGTCAAAGTGTCGGGTTTGACTGTCACCCCGGTGCCGCTCAGGCACATTGTGCCGACGATGGGCTTCATGCTGCAGGACGCGGACAGTACTGTTGCGGTCGTGTCTGACACCGGTCCGACACAGCGTATCTGGGAAGTGCTGGCTGCCACAAAGAACCTCCGCGCAGTGATTCTCGACTGCAGTTTTCCGAACTCACACCGCTGGCTCGCCGACAAATCCGGACATCTGTGCCCGGAACTCTTCGCGGAGGAAATCAGCCGACTGCCTGAGTCAGTGCACGTCATCGCATACCATCTGAAGCCCTGCTTCTTTGATGAGATTGAGCATGAACTCAAATCCATTCGCCGTGCCAATCTGGAGATCGGCGTGACTGGTCGTGAATATGTCTTCTGATTCGCGATACCATCAATCTCCCGTGGTCAGTTTCTTCTGGTCAGAATTCGACAGGCAGACAGGATGTTAGAGCTCTTTGTGATTGGTCAGGAGACGACGCAGCGATTTAGTATTCCACTCACAGAATCGAAAACGTTGCGACTCGGCCGGTCGTCGCAATGCGAAATCTCCGTACCGTGGGATCGAGCAATTTCCCGCATCCATGCGGAAGTGACGCTGTCGCATGGATACGTACTGATCCGAAAGCTGGACGCTGCCCAGAACCAACTGGTCTTCAAGGACAAGGAAACCTCAGCAGTCAACCTTCAGGTCGATGAGGAATTCAAGGTCGGTCAGACGACGTTTCGTCTTGCATCGACGGGTGGATCGACGACGGAGGTTCTGCGGAACGCGGAGGTCAACGAATACACGTTCGCCCCAGGGGAACTGCGCAGCGTCCCGTTTGTGCAGACGCAGGGACGGTCGCTCGAACTCCTTGCCACAATTCCGCAGCTCATGCGTGAGTCGCGCAATGACCCTGAATTTGCGGCGGCGATGGTCAAACTGCTGCTGGAGGCAATTCCGCGATGTTTCGCAGCGGCGGTTGTCGTATTCGATCACGCTCGGGAGCACGCTGACCATGATGCGAATCCCGAACCATCACTCATGCGATGGAACAGTCGGGATGACGGTGCCGGTCAGTTTCGTCCAAGTCGAAGACTGATGGCGACAGCCATCCGAACGGAACAAAGCGTGCTGCATATCTGGGATTCGCCCGCGGAACAGGGAGCCTTTACAAACCTTGGCAATCTGGACTGGGCGTTTTGCTCGCCGCTTCTGGATGAATCCTCACGCGGCTGGTGCCTCTATTTGAGCGGGGCCTTTGATTCACTCCGGCCGTCCTTGATGAAGAATGAGCTTCAGGAGCCGATGCGGTTTACGGAACTGATGGCACAGTTCATTGGTGCGATACGGTCTGTCCGAATGCTGCAGCAAACGCAGACGCGGATGTCCAGCTTTTTCCCGCCCGCCGTCGTTAAAACAATTACCAATGAAAACGCAGACGCCATGCTGCGACCGCGGATAAGCAGGATTACGGTGCTGTTCTGTGATCTCCGGGGCTTCTCAAAGAAGACGGAACAGGCCGACGGAGATCTTCCGGCGTTGTTGACGAAAATCAGTGCCGCACTCAGTGCCATGGTCCGCTGCATCATGAAACACGGTGGCGTCATCGCTGATTTTCAGGGAGACGCCGTGCTGTCATTCTGGGGCTGGCCACAGGCCACTGAGGACGGTCCATTGCTTGCCTGCAGCGCCGCCATGGACATCCGCCAACAGTTTGCAGATGGACAAGCGGCTGAAAGCCATCCGCTTCACGGACTGGCCATTGGGATCGGAATCGGCCACGGTACAGGCATCGCAGGCCAGATCGGTCCGCCGGAACAGAGCAAGGTCGGTGTCTTCGGAGCGGTCGTCAATCAGGCATCGCGTTTACAGGGAATGACAAAACAATTCCGAACCCCCATTCTTGTCGATGACGCAACAGCCGCCGTCATCCGGGATCACGGACACCTGCACAACCTGCGATGCCGTCGAATTGCCAGCGTACGGCCTCGGGGCATGGACACCGTCGTGTCCATCAGTCAGTTATTATGGCCGGAAGGTACCGCGGGCGAACTGTCAAACCTGCAACTCGAACTTCACGAACGTGCACTCGATCAGTTCATCGCTGGCCAATGGGCTGAAGCAGACGAAATCTTCGGGACACATCTTGTCCAGGATGAAGCAAACTCAGTCCTCCGCGAAATGATCTCCCGATGCCGCAAGGTCCCGCCGAATCCCTGGGACGGCGTCGTGACACTCGGGCCCGATTAATGTCCCCATTTTGGAGTGCGGTGGCTCGACACCGCTTTGCAATGTCGCAGAGCGACCTGCTGTGGGGACACATCGCTCGTCCGGTGCGACTCTGGGAGTCTGTCCCGATACACCAAATCTGTGAGCCGCAAGGCGCTAGCACCCGGTTTTCCACCTGATGTGAGTAAACCGGACGCTAGCGGGGTGTTGATTTAATACCAACCCGAAGCGCCAGCGAGGCAGAAACGGCTGAATTCCTCGCTGGCGCTTCGGGTTGGTA
>JANOUN010001539.1:0-3881 GCA_031416875.1 Planctomycetota bacterium
AGCGTTCCGCCCATTCGCCGGTGTCCGTAAAGAACTGAATTGCGACCGATCGGATTTTCGACGCCTGCTTTTGAGCGTCTTTCAGATTGTGCGTGATCAGTAATCCGCGATTTGCCTGTTCGTTGTACAGTTTGTTTAACAGATAATCGACCTGCCCCTCCGTGACCGAAAGCCCCAGATGATCGGCGGCGACACTTTCGATCGTATGTGCTTCGTCGAAGATCACGGTGTCGTATTCCGGCAGAATGCTGGCATCGTCGCGCCGCAGTGACAGATCTGAAAAGAACAAGGCATGATTCACAATCAGCAGATCGGCATTCCAGACGCGGCGGCGTGCGGCGTAATAGAAACACTCGTTGTGGCTCGGGCATTTCTTGCGCAGGCAGTCACCGTGATCGCTGAGGACTTCGTCCCACACGTCTGGCTTCGGCTGAAACGCAAGATCCGATCGACTGCCGTCGGTGGTCTTGTGAGCCCACTGGCGGATTTTCGCAAGCTGCTGCTGGCCATCCGGTTCGAACAGTGATTTTTGAGACGAACGCTGCACGGCCTTGTCGAGTCGCCGCAGGCTGATGTAATTGCCGCGTCCTTTCACCAGAACCGCTGAGAATTCTACCGGCAACACGGACTGCAGAAATGGGATATCGTGCTGGATCAACTGCTCCTGAAGACTGATCGTATGCGTCGAAACGATGATGCGTCGCTTCTTGCTGTCCGGTTCCCGTTCGGCCTGAGCAGCCAGGATGGCGGGGATCAGATAGGCGAAACTCTTCCCGACACCGGTCCCGGCTTCGGCAATCAGATGATGACGTTTGGTGAGTGCCGATTCGACAGCCAGGGCCATTTCAAGTTGTTCAGGACGTGGCTCATAATCCTGCAGCCTGCGAGCAATCACGCCGCCAGCGCCCAGGATATCGACGACCGATGGAATTGGCTCAGTCATGCAAGGTGCCGAAATCCGGGGAGTGTGGCTCCCAGGACATGAGAAAGAACGGCAAGACGTTGAAGGTCTGGTTCAGAAAATGGGCGACAGGAATCGTTTGCCTGCAACTGAATGACGCCCTGGCATTTCTGATCAGGGCCCGGAATCGGCACGCATAATAACGACTGCCGGTTCAATTCGGTGAGTTTCGGCCGTGTGTTCGGATCATTTCGCCAATGATCAGTCACTAACAGTCCTTCGCAGTCCATAACGGATCGCTGCATCAGCGGATGACAGAGAAATACGACGTCACCGACCTGACGTGAGACGGCCGCGATAATCCGGAATCCATCGCCGGATTCATGATTAATGGCAATAATCGCATGTGACGTTGCAGAGAACAGTTCAAGCAGAACATGCAGCACATCATCGATTCGACCATGCTGGTGAAACGCGATAATCGCCTGAGTCAGCCTTAAAATATACGAGATCTTGCGGGTGGAATCTGCGTAGTTCCAGGTCGCCAGTGGCAGGTCGTGCATGTTCATCGTCGCGATCACGCGCGGCCCGTTGATGCCTGGAGACTCGCTCAGATCGTGACAACTCACGATGTCCCCGGTTTGAACGATCCTGCGGCGGAGGGATCCCTCCGGATCAAGATTGTCCGGCAGCGGCGTCAGTACCTTCAACGGATTCGCAGGGCAACTGTATGACGAACCTAATGACTCGCCCGATCCCAATGCGGAATCCAGATAGACGAATGTTGCGCCTGCAAAATCAAGGATGTCGCCATTCCGCAGGAGACGGCTGCGGTCGATGCGAATCCCGTTGACGAACGTGCCGTTACGGCTGTTGAGATCTGTCAATTCGCAATGGGTTTCGAAGCACTCAATTGTCGCATGGGATTTGCTGGCGGCGGCTGGAGTCAGCCGTACCTCATTGTCCTCGCTTCGGCCGATCCGTATTAATCCCAGCGATAACTGAACAAACTCTTTCGCTCTGCTTCGGACCATTCTTTGCAACACAGCCATGACGAGACGTAACCTGTTGATGGAATGGAAAAACCGGTTCGGCGAGAATAAGGTGCTTGGCGCGGAGTAGTAAGGCATAAGTCTAGCCAGGACACAACATGCGGCTCAACCATGAGGGAAGGAACAAAATTTGCCCTAAATCGTTTTAACATACTGCCCCCTGCAGGATTGATACGTTCCCCACAGACCGAGTGCGAGTCTTCAAGATCAGCGATTCCTGTCGTTTTCCAGCTGACTGGCCCGCGATCAAAGTGGCCCTTGAGGCCACTGGTTCGAACGGGAATGGCTCATGTGCAGTTTGAGACGATCCATCCGTTTCTGGATGGCAACGGCCGGGAAGGCGATTGAGGCACTTTCCCAGAGTGGCGTTCTTCACGAGATCACCGGACGAAAGCGAGACCGAGTGTACTCTTACAAGGCATACCTTGATGTTCTGTCAGAACAGACCTGAGCCAGGTCTGTTCACGTTGGTCGACCTGGCCCAGGTCGACTTGCAAGCAGCAACTGCTTGCAAATCGGCTGACTCTACCGGATTCTATGTGCTGGATGTTTGAACCACGAATCGACACGAATGAACACGAATATTAAGCATTCCATTCGTGTGCATTTGTGTTCATTCGTGGTTCCAGGTCCGGAAACCTCGCTTCAATTGGCGGACACACAGAAAACGGTACAGTCAGCAAATCGGAGCGTAGGATTCAAATGACTGATTCCAGAATTCCCAGTGGAGTTTCTCAACACCGCATCGCCCATGTTCTGTTGATTTCAAAACCCGGCAGACTTGCCGTTGAATCTATTGACCACATTGACCGGGAGCGTTCCCAAAATGGAGAATACCTTGCAATGCGTTGGATTACTCATCAACGACCACAGGCCGTTTCCAAAACCAAATTCAGACCTGCTGAGCCAGGGTACACGGATTTCATTGACTTCTCAGACTGTGAGCCTAATCGCACCGGCCCGACTGCAGCATGAGCAAATCCCACAGTGCCAGCTTCGATGCCGCATTCGCCGCGTCGGTCCATGTGACCGTTGCCGACTGGGACTGTGCGCAGTGTCGCTTCGGTCGGTCTCACCGACGCGGGTTCGCACGTCACCTTGAAGGTTTGCCGTGTCGGACCGAACCGTCGATCGTTCCCGCAAATCTGACTCAGGTCACGCCCTCCTGCGTGCGCTGGAGTACAGTTGTTCGGAGTCTCGGGCGCGAGCACCTCAGCAATTAGCAAGACCGCGACTGTGATCAAACTGACGGCGCTAATTGATGAATTGCCGAGCCCCTCGCGTATCAAGATGGACATCGCGGCGGTGGCGGCGTGCCAACGCGGCTTAACAGCTGCTGTTTCAGGTAATCGCAAATCTTAATGAACACCGCAGCTTGTTCATGACCTCTCCGCGGTCCCCAATGTACCACCAGCCAGACCAAGCCCAAGCATCCCGCCGGACGCCAGCGTCCCAGCCACCAACAAGCCCTTCTGGATGTTGCCGTTATCCCATTGCTTCTCAACGAAGTGGCCGACGTCTTCGAAGGAGTTGCCAACCTGCTTCAGAGCTTGACTGAACCACGACAGACCGCTCGGGTCCGCATTGTTCACCGGATCATTGGCCCCATACCGACTTAAGTTCGTATCACCAGCACCGAACCGCAGCGGGTCTTCGCCGATGAATTTTCCTCCCACCGGGTCGTACCAGCGGGCTCGGGCATTCAGGCGAGCCGGCACGGGTCAAAGCGTGTTTTGAAATTGGCCGTCGGTGCAATCGTGTGGCCGACACGGAGGGCTGACGCCGCTCCGCTCGTGCGCCTGTGAAGGCGATTGAACAGTCAGGTGAGAGTCCTGATCAGAGCATTCGTGACTGCTCTGTAGCCGAAAGTAACTGCGTTTTCAACAGAAAGGGTGGAGAGCAACTGGAGGCGAAAGAACAGTCCGTAA
>JANOUN010001540.1:0-2338 GCA_031416875.1 Planctomycetota bacterium
GGAAAAGGTTCGGCCAAAACGCTGCGTGTGATTGTGAAAGACGGTGATCGCACGGTCGCAGAATCGAAGGGTGATGCCGCGGAAGTTTTGGTGACAGTTCCCGATGCCAAATTGTGGTCGCCCGCTTCGCCGCATCTCTACAATCTTGAGATCTCGCTGCTGTCAGGAGATGGCAAGGTCGCCGACGAGGTTCGGTCGTACGCGGGGATTCGAACAGTTGGAAAGACACGCGACGCTGCGGGTCATCTGCGAATGACGCTGAACGGTAAGCCCATCTTTCATCTGGGACCGCTGGATCAGGGGTGGTGGCCGGACGGATTGCTCACACCGCCATCCGATGAAGCGATGCTCTTCGATATTGAATTCCTGAAATCAGCGGGCTTCAACATGATCCGCAAGCACATCAAGATCGAACCGCGTCGCTACTACGCTCACTGTGATCGGCTGGGAATGATGGTTTGGCAGGATCAGGTGAGCGGCGGAAAGAATCCGGCATGGACGCGGCTGGATCCAAACCCGCAGGATGCCGAATGGCCGATGGCGGCTCACGAACAGTTCATGCTCGAATTTGATCGGATGATCGATTCACTGGATTCTCATCCCTGCATCGTCGTGTGGACACCGTTCAATGAAGCCTGGGGACAGCATCTCACCACAACTGTTGGCGAATGGGCCGTCAAACGTGATCCATCACGCATCATCAATATCGCGAGCGGCGGTAACTTCTGGCCCGTGGCCGACGTGGTTGACCACCATGAGTATCCGCATCCGGCCTTTCCGTTTGACGACATTCGCTACAAAGACTTTGTGCAGGTTGTCGGCGAATTCGGGGGTCACGGATTCCCAACCAAAGGGCATCTGTGGGCGGAAACTGACGCGATCTGGGGTTACGGCGATTTGCCGAAAACCCTCAATGAACTGAAACATCGCTATCACATCTCGTGCGAGAAACTTGCCGAGCTGAAATCCAAAGGCATTGCCGCCGGGGTTTACACGCAGACGACTGACGTAGAAACGGAAATCAACGGATTAATGACATACGATCGTCGCGTGATCAAACTTCCCGCTGAGGAGCTGCGGAAATTTCATGCGATTGTGCTGGATAAGGAATAGGCGCGGCACAAATTCATAAATCCCATGCTTCCCATGCTTCCCATAAATCCCATGGGAGTGATGGGAAGCATGGGCATTATGAGAGCAACCGATACCACCGCTTACACTTCAAAGCTGTCGCCGAACTTCGGAATCACGGGCGGCAGATCTGAACAGTCTTCCGTCAGTTTCGCCATGGCAGCGAGGCTTTTGTCTTCACCGTGCACAAGAAATATCTGTCCCGCCCCGCCTTGTTTCTGAAGGGCACCGAACCACCACTGAAAATCACCGGCATCCGCGTGGGCGGACAGCCCATTGACAATTTCCACGCGAGCCTTCAGCGGCAAACGTCGTCCCAGAATATTGAGTTCCGGGCGTCGCTCGACGATCAGTCGCCCCAGCGTGTGTTCTGCCTGAAACCCAATAATCATAATCGTGTTGGATTCGTCTGAAACTGAGTTTTTCAGGTGGTGGACGACTCGGCCATTCTCGCACATGCCGCCTGCAGCGATGATGACAAACGGACCTTTGCGGCGATTGAGCGCGATGCTCTCGTCCTGTGACCGCACATACGTCAGCCCTTCGAAGCTGAACACGTCATCATCAGAATTGAGTGTCTTTTGAACGTCGTCATCCATTTGATTCGAATGTTCCCGATGGGCTTCCGTCAGTCTGGTTGCCAGCGGACTGTCTACGAAAACCGGCACGCGGCACATCGAATTTTCGTTGCGAAGTTCATTCAGCAGATAGACCAGCATCTGAGTTCGACCAAGACTGAATGCGGGCACAATGACTTTGCCTTGCCGAGCGGAAGCCTCGCAGATCACACGCTGCAGCTCCGCTTTCACGTCGCGCGATTCCGGGTGCAGCTTATTGGCGTACGTGGATTCGGAAATCAGCACATCACAGCGTTCGACAGTTTCCGGGTCGTTCAGAATCGGCTGGTTGCGACGTCCGAGATCGCCGGTGAAAACGAGACGCTTCACGTCGCCACCGTCAAGCAGTTCCAGCTCGACCACAGCGGCACCCAGGATATGTCCGGCGTGATGCAGACGCACTCGGACACCTTTATGAACTTCCTTCCATTCATGAAACGCAATCGGTTCAAACTGTTTCGACATCTTGCTCACGTCTTCAACGGTGTAGAGCGGCTTTTCGGACTCCCCGCTGCGGTCGAGCTTCTTTTGTTGTCGATAGCGGGCGTCTTCCTGCTGAATATGCGCGCTGTCGCGGAGCATAATATCGG
>JANOUN010001541.1:0-6545 GCA_031416875.1 Planctomycetota bacterium
CGACGAGACAGATCAGATGAGTGCGATTGATGGCCCGCGGTGTCGGCGAGACACTGAAGGGCGACTCATTCTGACTGGTCGCTGTGCCCGGCTGTTACTGCTCGTGGGGGTTCTGTCCGGCATGTTATCCGGCATGTTTGGTGTCGGCGGGGGATTCATCATTGTCCCGGCTCTCGTTCTCTTCAGCGGCATGTCGATGCTGCGCGCCCTGGGAACGTCGCTGATGGTGATCGCACTTGTGAGTGCCTCAGGATTTGCCTCGCTGCTTTGGGCGGGCCAGCAGATTTCGTGCGAGATCACCAGCCTGTTTGTTGCAGGCGGGCTGATCGGCTTATTCATTGGGCAGTCGGTGGCTCATCGACTATCTTCATCAACACTGCAGCGAGTGTTCTCGCTCGCCATTTTGTTGGTGGCAGCATTTGTGATTCTGCGCAATGCTTCTTAGCAATCTTGACAAGCTGGAAGCTTATCATTGCTGCTCAAAAAAAACATGAAGTTGTCTTCAATCGATGCCAGGCTGGGGGCAATAAAAGGGTCAGCGACGGTCTTGAATAACGTCACTGACAGATTCGAAAAAAGATTTTCGAATTAAAATTTCGTGCAGTGTATCGACAGGGATGTTGGATTTTTTGAGGCATGGGTTTCAGTGTTCGATGAGGTGTTGAATTGGAAGAGGCGACAGAGTATTCTGGCATCGGCTGGTGAAACGGAGTGCGGATCCCGTGTACTTCACCGCGACTGCGATGATCGGCATGATCGCCCTGGCTGGCATCGTGACGCGTGACTCGATCATTCTCGTGGACTTCATTGAACTTGCCATGCGGCACGGTCGCCCGCTGTTCGACGCGATTCTGGAAAGCCGCGTCGTTCGACTCCGCCCGATTCTCCTGACCGCGGGTGCCGCACTGTTATCAAGCCTGCCGATCACACTCAGACCCGATCTTCTCCGGACTTGGCTGGTCACTCATCTTCGGCTTAATCGCCTCAACCGCCTTCACGCTGTTCGTGATCCCCGTCTCGTACTGGCTTCTGAAAGAAAAGCGTGATTCAGGTTGATTTCCTGTTATACTGACTCCGCCGTTCGTTCCCTCGAGTAGAATGCAACGAGTGCGACGTCAATGCTTGATTCTTGGGGTAGACACGACCCAAATTCCTGGCGCTGGCGACGCACTGGTGCGATAGCGGGAACAAGACGATGGACACACTTCTGATTTTCCAAAACCTTGGCATTTCATTGATGCTGGGACTGCTGGTCGGCCTCCAGCGGCAACATGTCCATGCTCCGCTGGGAGGAATTCGCACTTTTCCCCTGGTGACGGTCTTCGGGACCGTGTGTGCTCTCCTGGCCCAAATCTATGGAGGCTGGATTGTCGCCGCTGGACTTGCAGGAGTCGTCGCGACCGCCGTTGTCGGAAAGATGACGACTCCAGTTCGAGGCGACGATCACACGGGGCTGACGACGGCCATCGCTATGCCCCTGATGTATGCGGTCGGAGCGTATGTTCTGAATGGCAACTGGTCTGTGGCCGTGGCAGTCGGTGGAATGGTTGCCATTCTGCTGCAGATGAAGCTGGAGCTGCACGGAATTGTCGCGCGTCTGGGTGATGCAGACATCAAAGCCATTATGCAGTTCGTCCTGATCTCCTTCATCATCCTGCCAGTCCTGCCGAATCAGGCGTATGGCTGGTACAACGTACTGAATCCGCGTGAGATCTGGTGGATGGTCGTTCTGGTTGTCGGCATCAGCCTTGGTGGCTACGTCGTCTGGAAATTCTTTGGACAGAAGGCGGGGATTGTTCTGGGCGGCATCCTCGGCGGCACAATTTCCAGCACCGCCACGGCGGTCAGTTTTGCCAAACGTTCCCGGCTGGCTCCCTCATCAGTGCGTGCCGCCGCCGCAGTGATCATGATTTCCACGGCCGTCAGCTTTGTTCGAGTTGCCATTGAAATGGCGGTGGTCGGACAGGATTTTCTGCTGAAGTCCGTTCTGCCCATGTCAGTGCTGGGATCGGTGGCGTTGTTGCTGTGCGTGGTCGGATGGTTTGGAACTCGGAAAGAAACCGAAGCCATGCCGGAACAGGCGAATCCCACGGAGCTGAAGTCGGCCCTCGTGTTTGGAGCTCTTTATGCAATCATCCTGTTTGCGGTCACGGCGACGAAAGTCCACTTCGAAAGGAGCGGGCTGTTTGTGGTGGCCGTGCTTTCCGGGCTGACAGACATGGATGCGATCACGCTTTCGACTTCTCGCATGGTATCGTCAGGACGGCTCACCGCCGAGACCGGCTGGAAGGTGATTGTTTCCGCAGCCATGGCCAATCTGATCTTCAAGGCGGGCCTTATTGCGATGCTCGGAAACCGCAAACTGCTGATACGCATTGCCATTCTGTTCGGAATTCTGATCATCGTGGGCGGCGTGCTGATCGCAACACTGCCCTGACTCTCGCCCCAAAACTCTCGCACACGGCTGGCCAGTTTGTGAATTTGCAGGGTGTGACAAGCGGCAGCGCAGGCACACCATGTCTGGAATTCCGTGTGCCTGCGCGTTGCTTGTCACACCCTGCGAGTTGCCCATCGTCAATAGCTGGCCATCCGTGATCTCTCGCATTCAATCCGCCATTCCGCGACGATTGCATCAAACCTCTGGTGCAGCGAAATTGACAAGCATTTCCATGTAATTGGCCCGATCATACGCTGACCGATATGCCGCAAACCGGGCGCACATGCTGCCTTTCATTTGCCGCACGGATGCGGCAACTGCAGCCCCATATACGCAGTACTCAGATCAACGGTCATGTGCATGCTTCTCCTAAACGACTTCTCGTTCGACTCCGGCCATCTGTTCGTAGTAATGCCATTGATCGTCGATGTCCCTTTGTGCCAGATCAAAGAGTCGTTCGGCTGTTTCCGGGTCGGACCGCATCAGCACCGTCTCACCACGCTTTGCGTAGGACTTCCTGATTGCGAGCTTGATCTGGCTGATTGCTTCGTCACGCGGCAACACGTCGGCAATCGCAAAAAAGCAGGTCTGCATGACGGTATTCACGCGTCCGCCAAGACCTGCGTCGTCGGCGACCTTGTCTGCATCAATCACGAACAGCCGCAGACGTTTCTCGATGATCTGCCTCTGCACTTCGTGCGGCAGTTTATCCCAGATCACATCAGGGCCATGCGGAGTGTTCAGCAGAAACGTCGCACCTTCCTGGGCGATCGTCAGTACGTCCCGGTTTTCAAGGAAATGAAACTGATGGCACGCGACAAAGCTGGCCTGATCAATCAGGTACGATGAATTGATGGATCGACGACTGAAGCGCAGATGCGAAACCGTGACGGAACCGGCCTTCTTCGAGTCGTAAACGAAGTAACCCTGGGCGAAACAGCCGGACTTTCAGCACTCCAACCTTTTCGTTGTCATGCATAAGATGTTCAATGGCCTCTTCGACGGCACCAGCTCCGGATCCCATCAGGACGATCACGCGGGTCGCGTCCGGTGCGCCGATATAGTCAAAGAGTCCGTAGTGACGACCCGTCAGGTCCGCGAATCGATTCATCGTTCGCTGGACGATGGCCGGACAGTCGTCATAGAACGGATTGATGGCTTCGCGCGCCTGAAAGAACACATCCGGATTCTGTGCCGAGCCCCGGAGAACCGGTCGGTCCGGGCTGAGTCCGCGTTGACGATGTGCCTGCACCAATTGCTCATCGATCATGGCCCGGATGTCATCGTTTGTGAGCAGTTCAATTTTGTTGATCTCATGCGACGTTCGGAATCCATCAAAGAAGTGCAGGAACGGGATTCTCGATTCCAGTGTGGCGGCCTGCGCAATCAGGGCAAAGTCATGCACTTCCTGAACTGATGCCGACGCGAGCATGGCCCAGCCTGTGGAGCGGACTGCCATGACGAATCACAAATTCGGTCGTAAGTGCTGGGTCATCAGTGGGTCAAAACTCCACGATGGGACTTCAATATCATGCTGTCCAAACCGGAATAAAACCCGGATAACTCAGATACCTTCACGAAAATGACTTTTTGCGCACGCCACACACCCTACTCCGCAGCGCTGGAACGTCCCGGCCGATAGCCCTTTCCGGGCTTGTTGCGAGATTGTTTTTGTGACGTTTTCCCCTTCGCGGCCGATGCGCCTTCTTTCGGAATCGTATGGACATACTCGCCGCGGATTCGAGTATTTGCATCAGCCCGGCGTTTATCGAGTGCCTCGCGCGGAGGATTGGATGGAATCAGGCAGTCGCAGCCCGAACCGATGAGGTCCTGCCGACCGGCCTGCTCCAGCGCTTTACGCACGTCAAAATAGTTCTCCGGCTTAAAAAACTGCATCAGGGCTCGCTGCAGTTTTCGATCACGGAGATGCTGAGCCACATAGACAGGCTTCTTCGTGAACGGATCAATCCCTGTGTAATACATGGCGGTGGCCACATCGAACGGAGCCGGAATGAAGTCCTGCACCTGATCCGGACGGTAACCGTTTCGCTTCAGAAACAGGGCCAGGTCAATCATCGCGTGGAGATCGCTTCCGGGATGGCTGGCGATGTAATAGGGGATGATGTACTGCTTCTTTCCGGCCGCCTTCGATTCACGGTCGAAGACTTCGGCAAATTGTTCAAAATCATCGCTGGCCGGTTTTCGCATCAGATTCAGAACGCCGGCGTCGGAGTGTTCCGGTGCAACTTTCAAATGACCGCCCACATGATGCCGTACCAGATCCTGCATGTACTCGGGTGATCGACGGGCCAGATCCATGCGAATTCCGCTGGCGACGAACACCTTCTTGATGCCAGGTGTTTCGCGCGCATCCTTCATCAGTTTCACCAGAGGCCCGTGATCGGTTCCCAGCAGTTTACAGATCGTCGGATGCACACACGACTGGCGCCGGCATTTGGCTTCGACTTCGGGGCGCGTGCACCGCATTTCATACATGTTGGCGGTGGGACCACCGATGTCACTGATGACACCTTTGAACTGCGGGTCACGTGTCATGGTTTCAATCTCGCCGATCACAGAGTCATGACTGCGGGACTGAATAATTCTTCCCTGATGAGTCGTAATCGAACAAAACGTGCAGCCACCAAAACAGCCGCGCATGATCGTGACCGAATCCTTGATCATCTCAAACGCAGGGATCTTTTCCGTATACGATGGATGCGGTCTTCGGGTGTAAGGCAGTCCGTAGATTGAGTCCATGGCAGGCTGCGAAATCGGGAACCGCGGAGGATTGCAGACGACCGCCTGTCGATCATGGAACTGCACGAGTCCTTTCGCGTTGTACGGATTCGTTTCGTTGTGAATGATCTTTGTGGCTTCGGCAAAAGCAGGTTTGTCGGAAGCGACCGTTGCGAAACTCGGCAGCCGCAGAAACGTCGGCTCACTGGATGGATCTCCAAAGCGTTCTTCTGACTCCTTCGCACCGAGCACATAGGCCATGCCTCGCATATCGCGCAGGTCACGCACAGTTTCACCGGCAGCCAGTCGTCTGGAGATTTCCAGAATCGTATCTTCGCCCATCCCGAACGCGACAAGGTCGGCTTTGGCATCCAGCAGAATGGAGCGTCGGACTTTATCACTCCAGTAGTCATAATGAGCCAGACGCCGCAGTGACGCTTCCACTCCTCCGGCAATGACCGGGACACCAGGATATGCTTCACGCGATCGCTGGCAGTATCCGAGCGTGGCGCGATCGGGTCGCAGTCCGATGCGGCCGCCCGGTGAGTACGCATCGTCATTGCGGACCTTGCGATTGGCGGTGTAGTGGTTGATCATCGAGTCCATATTCCCCGCGCTGATCGCGAAGTACAGCTTCGGCCTGCCAAACGTCCGCCACGCATCGCAGGACCGCCAGTCGGGCTGGCTGACAATGCCCACCCGAAATCCAGCCGACTCCAGGACGCGGCCAAGGATGGCACTCGCAAAACTGGGATGGTCGATATACGCATCGCCCGTCACAAAGACGATGTCGAGTTCATCCCAGCCTCGTTCGCGAGCCTCCGCCATGGTCATCGGCAGTGGTTTTCGCTCGCGGGCGGTATATTGCCGCGCCTGCAGAGCTGCCAAAGGGTCCAGTTCTGCGTTCGAAAGGCTGAGGATCGGCAGGCTGAGTGAAGTCGGATTTGTCATGCTGTGGATGATACCACCCGCAATCGCACTCAGCCAGGCGTCATTGGGTTACCTTACTGAGAATCACAAAACACGAAGTCCTGATCCGGCCACTGCGCCTGCCATCCCGGCACCGTCAGGCAGGAAGATTCGCTCAGAACGCTGCGAACTGCACGATCCATTGCACGCGTCATCGTTTGCTTCTGCGCCGCAGCTTTGCGTCTATGGACTGAGATCACAATGTCATCGGACGCAGCACCTTGATGACTCGGCGTATTCGAATGGCATGATGCCTGACAGATGCTCTTCCAGATGGCAGCGCACCGCTTCAGTTAAAATAGGAAGACAGGGGTTTCTGGAAGGTTTACCACAGGCAGACTCATCTGCTTTTCCCGTGTTTTCCGATAACACCGAGGAACGCGAACCTGTCAATCGTTCG
>JANOUN010001542.1:0-4062 GCA_031416875.1 Planctomycetota bacterium
AGTTGAATATTCCTGAGAAGATTTTTGGCAACGCATCATTTTGAGGCCGACTAAGTGTAGGCCGACTTCGCCGAAGTCGGCACAGCAGATTTCAGCGAAATCTGCTTACTTGTTTCGGTTGCGGGCGAAGCCCGCGCCAAGATATCCGCCGCTCTTGCGAATGCTCATGGGGGCTTCCAGTCGGATCAGTCGGAACACGGCGATGACAAGACCGATGACAACGATCTGGACGCCATTTTCAGAGCCGTCGTCAACGGCTTCGGCTTCTCGAAAAGCCCGTTGACCCGATCCACCAGATCTCTGCGTTCCCAGTGTTGCCAGCGGCCAGGCCAAAGTCCAGCATGACATCTGCTTTAATGCGTGCCAGCATCCCATCTGTCGATGTATTGAATTCTCTAACGGTATAATGATCAATAATGATCAGCCAGCACCTCCTGTCATCCCTGAAGAACTCGCAGAAACGCGAAGAACTCATCCGCCTTCATTGCATTCTTAATCTCAATTGCCATGGCTTTAATCGCTGCGAGCGATCCCGCCATTTACAAGCTGCAGTTTGCCAAAGCGTCGCCTTATGAATCATTCGCCACCCCGTATTCTGATGTGCCGACCCGATTATTTTGGAATCGAATACGAGATCAATCCGTGGATGGACCGAACTCATCCGGCAAATCACGAACTGGCCGTTCAGCAGTGGGAACTGCTCCATGGCATTCTGGTCGGTCTCGGTGCGACGATCGAACTCGTTGCACCTCAGGCCGGACTGCCGGATCTTGTCTTCACGGCAAACGCCGCACTCATCCGTGGTGGCCGGGCGGTCCTGTCACGTTTTCGACATCCGCAGCGTCAGGGGGAAGAAAAGTTCTTCGCGGCAACGCTGGAGCAGCTCGGGCTGGAAGTGGTCCGTCTCCCGAATGATGAATACTTTGAAGGAGCTGGCGATGCTCTGTTCTGCGGTGAAAGTCTCTTTGCGGGCTATCGAATTCGCAGCATGGCGCGCAGCCTTCAGCACGTAGCAACGCTGTTGGATGTGCAAATCATGCCACTGGAACTCGTGGATCAGCGGTTCTATCACCTCGATACCTGCTTTTGTCCGCTCAATCCAACGCAGACGATCTGGTTTCCCGAGGCATTTGATGCTTACGGCCAGCAGGTCATTCGGGCAAACATCCCGAACCTGATCGATCTCAGCGAGGCCGAAGCCATTTGCTTTGCCGCCAACGCCGTTGTGATCGGACGACATGTCGTCACGAATACCGGTTGCCCACAACTTCACGCACGTCTTCGTGAGCAGAACTTCGAGCCGATCGAGACTCCGCTGAGCGAATTTGTTAAAGCTGGCGGCAGCGCCAAGTGTCTCACACTGAGGCTCGATGGCGAAGAGGCCGCAAAATGAAAGCGGCGCAGCGAACATGACGCAGTGTCGGCCAGGACCAGCCACTCCGAGGTCGAACCGCCCTTCGTAGCTGGATTCGCAAGAATTCAGCCCCATTTCTGAATTCTTGCGAATCCAGCTACCTGTTTTGTCAGGGATTCTTACTCATCTGACAGTTGCAGACGAGGCACCAAAGTCGAAAGCGTACAGCCTTAAGGCATATCTGCCCGCCGTATAGTCGTATTCCGGTTGAGTAGATATACTTTCTCCGGCATGTCGCGGAATGACGACCTCACCAAAACTCACATTTTCGACGGTATTGCGGGCGGCAGAGCATGGCAAGCATCATTTTTCTTCGCGGTGGACAGACGGTCCGGTTTCAGCTCGGGGAAACAGACATCTTCATTGGGCGACAGGCCGAGGCTGATATTTGCCTGAAACAGGACCATGTGTCCCGCAAACACGCCCGGATCTTCAAGTCTGAAGGTACGTGGTGGCTGGAGGACACGAAAAGCACCGGTGGGACGACCGTCAACGGGGAAAAACTGCGGCCTGAGACACCCGTCAATCTGAGACATTGCGATGACATCCGGATCGGATCAAACAAACTGATTTTTGAAAGCACGCTGGAAGTCCTGCCCGGACATAAAAAGAAAACTTCGGCAGAACTGGAACTCACTGATGACAGCGACAGCAGCATTGAAGGATCGGCAGCGAGCAGCGGCTATGGTCTCTTATCCGTTCGCCCGGAAGAGAAGCTCGCTGGAATTCTGAAGATTAACGAAGCGCTGGCAGGTAACGTTGATCTGCGGGCGATTTGTCCACTTGTGCTCGACACGCTGTTTGACATCTTCTTTCAGGCCGACCGGGGCGCCATCATGCTCTTGCAGCAAGACAGCAATGTGCCAGTGCCCGTCGCTCAACGACATCGCAATATTGATGATTCTACGTCGGTGAGGATCAGCCGAGCCATTCTGGATAATGTCCTCAAGACGAATTCCTCAATTCTTTCGGCGAACACATCCGTCGATCCCCGCATATCAGGCAGCGATTCCATCATGGGTCAGGCAATTCAGTCGACCATGTGTGCTCCTATGCTGGGGGTGGATGGCAAGCCCTTCGGAATTATCCATCTGGATTCGCAGGATCCACGACAACGATTCTGTCAGGAAGACCTGCAATTGCTTCTGGCGGTCGCCAGCCAGGCATCGCACGCATTTGAAAACGCGCGATTGCTGACAATGTATATGCAGAAATTGAAGCAGGATGAAGAGATGAAGATCTCGGCTCTGGTGCAGCGCGCGCTGATCCCTGAAATCCTTCCACAGCCTGCCGGATACCAGTTCTATGGCTCCTATGATGCCGCCGCCGCAGTCGGCGGAGATTACTTTGACTGCTTTGAAATGCCCGACGGAAAAATCTGTGTTTCATTTGGCGACGTGGCAGGCAAGGGAGTTCCGGCTGCGCTGATCATGTCGCGACTTTCCGGGATTGTTCGCAATACCATGAATTTCACCGACGACGTGGGGCTCGCAATGTGCCAGATCAACAGTCTGATGTGCAACAACATGCTCGATGGACGATTCGTGACGTACGTGCTTGGCGTCATTGATACAAAGACCCACGCATTTACGTTCGCCAATGCCGGACACATGCCACCAGAAATACGCAGCCCGGATGGGGTGCTCTCCAACCTCGGAACGGAGGACTCTGGTTTGCCGCTCGGAATCGACAGGAGTTGTCCATTTCCAACGTCGACGATTCAGCTTGCCGCCGGAACGGGTATCATCCTGCGTACCGACGGCGTTGATGATGCCATGTCCTCCAAAGAGGATTTTTACGGGGCTGAGCGTTTCCGTAACGTCATTCGCGCCGAGTCGGCAGATCCGGAAACGATCGGTCGAGCGTTACTGAAGGATGTGAAGGCGTTCATGGCCGGCTACACACAACATGATGATATCACGATCATGTCATTCGGACGTCTGAGTCAGAACCGCATTGGCTGAGAACATCCGGTGACCCTCTCATGCAAGTTCTGAAATCCCGGAACTAAGGCATCACGAACTGATGCCCTTCTGGCCGCACGGTGAGTACGGGACAAGACGCAGTCCGGACCACACTTTCAGCAACGCTGCCCAGCATGATGTGAGATAAACCTGTCCGGCCGTGCGTGGACAGGATGATTAAGTCGATATTCGCTTCGCGGGCATAGCGCACGATTTCAACCTTGGGTGATCCCTCTGACACGGATTGGACCACCGTCCGACCGGCCGACCATCCGGCATCGATCAGGCCTGCCAGTTTTTTTTCCGCTGCCGCTTTCGACTCGCTGATGAATGTCGGCAGGTCGAGGCCAAATCCAAAAGTGGGGGTCGATGTGAGATGGTGTTCAAGCGTGTGCAGGAGATGAAGTTCAGAATTGAACCTCGCTGCCAGTTCGCAGGCGTATTTTGTGGCGGCTGCGGAATAATTGCTGAAATCAGTCGGCAGCAGGATTCGCTGAATTTGGATGGTCATGTTGCTTGTCCAGTGCGGATTTGGCTGTTTGTCGCGGTAGCGTGGACTGTATCCGATTCCCTGTCCGAACAGCAATCAACGCGGGATCGTATTGTCGCCTTTCGCTCAGCGAAAGCTGCGTTGCTTTCGCAGAGCGAAAGACCACCATCGGACAGTGATTTCTCGAACGGTCC